>NZ_JASJOU010000026.1 GCF_030068605.1 Xanthocytophaga agilis | reverse complement strand
AACTACAATTGAATGAATTGTTCTTTACAAGATTAGGATTATCAATAGCTCTTTTTCCCAAGTTGTACTCAAGTTGGGTAAGATTTCCTTCTAATTTAAACTCGATGAAATGACGGGCAAGATCAGAAATACTTTCAGCGTACAAGAAGAGCTTCATTTAATGGAATTAGTGCATCAAATTGAAAAGGGTGCCTTTTAAACAAAGCATATTGCGCCTTTTGAACAAAACACGAGGTTTGATTTATGCCGAACTTTGTTTCATCAAATCCACAGAAAGATGAACACAAATTCTAATAGCAAAAAAACAGTATTGGTGACAGGCGGTGCGGGCTTTATTGCTGTGCATTGCATCCTGCAATTATTAAATGTCGGTTACCGGGTGCGAGCAACGCTGCGCGACCTCAGCCGTGAAACTGCTGTGCGGGCGATGCTGCGCGAAGGTGGTGTGGAAGCCGGCGAGCGCCTGACCTTTATCCAGGCCGATCTCTCCACTGATGCCAACTGGGACGAAGCAGTAAAAGGCTGTTCGTACGTGCTGCATGTGGCTTCACCAACACCTAAATTAAATTTTAAGCATGAGGACGAGATGATCATCCCAGCACGGGAAGGTGTGCTGCGGGTATTGCGTGCCTCGCGGGATGCGGGTATCTCACGGGTGGTGCTGACCTCAGCGATCGGTGCCATCGTCTATGGGCACCCCAGACAAACAGCACCTTATGATGAAACGGTCTGGACGGATACTACCCATGCCCCGGCTTACCAGAAATCAAAAACGCTAGCGGAAAAAGCGGCCTGGGAATTTATGGCACGTGAAGGCAGCAGCCTGGAACTGTCGGTGGTTAACCCCGCTGCTGTAATGGGCCCGGTATTGGGACCTGATTACTCACATTCTATTTACCTGGTAAAAAACCTGCTGACAGGCAAGATGGCTGGCTGCCCCAAGATTAACGCCTGTTTTGTCGACGTACGGGATGTGGCTGATCTGCACCTGCGAGCGATGATAGACCCTAAGGCCAAAGGAGAGCGATTTATCGCGACGGGTGGGGAAAGCATTTGGCTGGTGGAAGTGGCGAAGATCCTGAAAGCCAATTTAGGTGAAGCCGCTCATAAAGTGAAAGCCATGCAATTGCCGAATATGGTATTGCGTATTGCATCGCTAAAGGATTCAATGGTCAAAAGCATGGTCCCTTTGTTAGGCATTCCGATGAACCTGACCAGTGCCAAAGCCATTAACACGCTCGGTTGGTCGCCGCGTTCCGCGGAGAAAGCGATCGTCGCAACCGCTGAAAGCTTGATCCGTTTAAATTTGTTGTAAATTGCAAGCCGATGGAAGTTTCTGAAGTGTTTATTTCCTGTAAGAAGCGAGTGCATTATAGTCGGGAGCTTATGCTGGAGCAACCTGCTCTGGTACGCGTGATATCGGGCGAGATGCGGATCATGGCTGCGGACCGCAGTTTTCGCTTCTTCGCTGGTGATACCGTTTTGTTTCCGCGTGACCAACTGGCGCGGATGAGTAAGCTGCCGCTGAATGGTGAGCCATGTGTGGCGATCTCTATTGTTTTTCGCAAGGAACGGCTCGAACAATATTATAAAGAATTAAAACCACTGGCTCTGCGCAGCCACGAGCCAGTGGTTTTTGCCGACCATCCCCTGCTGAAAAGTCTGTTCAATTCTTTAGACCCTTATTTTGAACTATCCGATGCCTTACCAACGGATATCGCTGCTTTTAAGGTAGAAGAAGCCATCCGAGTGCTGCGTGCGGTGAACCCGGCTGCGGACGGGTTGCTGGGTCATTTCGAAGCGCCGGGTAAGCTTGATCTGGCGCAATTCATGGAACAGAATTTCCGGTTCAACCTGCCCCTTGAAAAGTTCGCCTACTTAACCGGCAGGAGCCTGACCAGCTTCAAGAAAGATTTCAAACGCTCGTTCAAGCAAACACCCGGTCGCTGGCTGACCCAGAAGCGGTTGGAACTCGCGCATTATCAATTGGCGGAACAGCGCCGGAAACCTTCAGAGGTTTTTCTCGATGTAGGGTTTGAAGACTTTTCACATTTTTCATTCGCTTTTAAAAAGCAATATGGTTATCCGCCCAGCCAGGTTTCGCTATTACCTTATATATAAATCTGTTTTTCAACTAGATACAATTACTCATTGGTATTTATTTTAGTCAACAAATAATTCACAAATACGCTAAAGCCATCCATAAATAGTTATCATTATTTGTTCACCTGACGTTTGAGCTATTAAATATCAATGGACTAACACGTGGGGAAATATCTCTTTTATATAAGAACGATATAAGGAACTTAGAAGCTTTTGAAGATTTAAGTACCAAAGAAAAAAGCGCTTTGTTAGGAATTGAAAGGATCAAGCAGCTTATCGACTCTCAATAAGCTATTATAACACTAGTGACTCATTTCTAACCTATTTTTTGACCTATTTTGTACCAAAACAAAAAGGCTTTAGCATTTAAATGCTAAAGCCTTGATTATCTGTGTAGCGGGAGCAGGACTCGAACCTGCGACCTTTGGGTTATGAGCCCAACGAGCTGCCAACTGCTCCATCCCGCGATCTAAATTGGAGTGCAAAGATGCAAGGTTGTTTTCAATAAATCAAGTATATTTGCAAAAAAATCTTTATACCTTAAATCTCTGTGTCAAAAAAATACAAACGGAGATTATTAATCAATATGACAGACATACTACCAGATCAGGTCCTCCCTCAACACCGGGCAGGCTTTGTAAGCATTGTAGGCAAGCCCAATGTTGGCAAATCGACACTGATGAATGCATTAGTAGGTGAGCACCTCTCTATTATTACATACAAAGCACAGACTACCCGTCATCGTATTATGGGTATTCTGAACGGAGACGATTTTCAGATCGTATATTCAGATACACCAGGTATTATCCAGCCAAAATATGAATTGCAGCAAAAAATGATGCGATTTGTACATACATCGCTGGAAGATGCAGATATTATTCTATTTGTAACAGATATCTTTGAAAAACACGATGAATCGGATGTTACACAAAAACTTTCACATACAGAAACACCTATTTTTGTACTGATTAACAAAACAGATCTGGCAACAGAAGAGCAGGTAGCAGAAAAAGTTACCTACTGGAAGGAGACTATTAAAGCCAAAGAAGTTATTCCAATATCAGCACTAAAGAAAAACAATATAGATCTGCTTTTTCAAACTATAATAGCCAATTTGCCAGATCATCCGCCTTATTTTCCCAAAGATGAACTTACGGATAAACCCGAACGTTTCTTTGCATCAGAAATACTTCGGGAAAAAATATTTCTGAATTATGACAAAGAGGTTCCCTATAGCTGTGAAGTAGTCATTACCAGCTTTAAGGATAAAAAAGATATTCTGGTTATCCAGGCTGAGATCATGGTAGAAAGAACAAGCCAGCGAGCCATTTTGCTAGGTCACAAAGGAGAAAATATCAAAAAAGTAGGGATGCAGGCCAGAAAAGATATGGAAGAGTTTTTTGGCAGAAAAGTATTTCTGGAAACCTTTGTCAAAGTAGAAGCAGACTGGAGAAGCAGAGAAAACACCTTACGGAGATTTGGCTATTCAGAATAAAGCACTTCTTCCAATTAAAAAAAAGAATTACATTATTTTCAAAAGATTTGAAGTCCAGATTTTGAGAGACTAGATCTTTTGATGCAATGACTTAAGAATTTTATGGCAAATATTATAGCAATTGTAGGAAGACCTAATGTAGGCAAATCGACATTCTTCAATAGATTGATCGAAAAAAGACAAGCGATCATGGACAACGTTAGTGGGGTCACACGTGACCGACACTATGGACATGGAGAATGGTGTGGGAAGTTTTTTACAGTAATTGATACTGGAGGATATGTAGTAGGATCTGATGATATCTTTGAAGAATCTATCCGGGATCAGGTTGAACTGGCTATTGAGGAAGCTAGTGTCTTGCTATTCATGGTAGATGCAGATGCAGGATTAACCGATCTGGACAAAGACTTCGCTCATGTACTACGCAGATCCAAGAAACCTGTTTTTCTGGTAGCCAATAAAGCTGACACACCACAAAAGGCTCAGATGGCTGGTGAATTTTATGCATTAGGATTGGGTGAAGTCTACCCTATCTCTTCTCAGACAGGTTCAGGCACAGGAGAGCTTTTGGATGAAGTAGTAAAAGACTTTACAGAAGAAGGAATTGAAGATCCAAATGCCGGTATACCTCGAATCTCGATTCTGGGGCGTCCGAATGTTGGTAAATCCTCTTTTTTAAATGCACTTCTTGGCAAAGAGCGCAGTATTGTGACAGATATAGCAGGAACAACACGGGATGCTATCGATACTCACTATAAATTGTTTGGCAAAGATTTCATCATTACGGATACTGCAGGTATGCGTCGCAAAGCCAAAGTTAAGGATGATATAGAGTTTTATTCTGTAATGCGTTCTATCAGAGCTCTGGAAGACTCAGATATATGTATTATCATGCTGGATGCTACACGTGGTATCGAAAGTCAGGACGTAAATATTATCTGGCTGGCAGAGCGGAGTCGAAAAGGTATCGTAATTATGATGAACAAATGGGATGCATTGGAGAAAGATCACAAAACAGCTGAAAAAGTAAAGAAAGAAATTCTTGAACGGATTGCACCGCTTGACTATGCCCCTATTTTCTTTACGTCTGTCACAGAAAAACAACGGATTTTTCAAACTATTGAAAAAGCTGTTGAAGTATATGAAAATCGTACACAAAAGATAGCAACATCTGCCTTGAACAATGCTCTCTTACCTGAAATAGAGCATTATCCACCTCCTGCGGTTAAGGGTAAATACATCAAAATCAAATACATTACCCAATTACCAACAAAAACACCAACATTCGCATTTTTCTGTAATTTACCCCAGTACATTCAGAAACCATACGAACGGTTCCTGGAGAATAAGATTAGAGAGCATTTTAGTTTTGAAGGTATTCCAATTAACCTGGTATTTCGTAAGAAATAATATAAAAAGCCCATCCTTCAATACAAGGATGGGCTTTTGTTTAAAAAGGCAGATTACCTAAATCTACATTCCCGCCTGAAAAAATAATTCCAACCTTTTTCCCATTAAATATTTCCTTCTCTTTGAGTAAAGCTGCCAATGGAACCACTCCACTAGGCTCAACAACTACCTTCATACGCTCCCAGACTAATCTCATAGCAGCGATAATCTCGTCGTCTGTAACTGTAACAATACTCTTTACATATTTTTGTATTAATGGAAACGTCTTATCTCCCAGATTAGTCAACAAGCCATCCGCAATTGTTTTGATATAAGGCGCAGATACAATTTTCCCTTCTTGCAAGGACAGATAAGCATCCTGTGCACCTTCAGGTTCTCCTGCCACCACAATTGTCTTTGGAGAAAAATAGTGTACACTTAGTGCTGTTCCACTTAATAATCCTCCACCCCCAACAGGTGTTAGTATACTATCCAGATCAGGTATCTCCTCTATCAACTCCTTAGCAGCAGTTGCCTGCCCTGCAATTACATGATAGTTGTTAAATGGATGTACAAATGTAGCTCCTGTACGTTCAACGACCTCATTCAATGCCTCTTCTCTTGCCTGAAGAGTTGGTTTACAAAATATTATTTCAGCCCCATACCCCGCAACTGCCTTTTTCTTGATTTCCGGTGCATTTTCTGGCATCACAATATAAGCTTTGCATCCTACTTCTCTGGCTGCATAAGCAATAGCTTGTGCATGGTTTCCAGACGAATGAGTAGCTACCCCTTTTTGTCGCTCTTCTTCATTTAATTGCAAAACAGCATTCATTCCTCCCCGAATCTTAAATGCACCTATCTTTTGCAGATTCTCACATTTAAAATAAACTTCGGCCCCAGATATCTCATTAACAGTATGAGAGGTTAGAACAGAGGTTTTATGTATAAATGGCCTAATTCGGGCATGTGCCTCTTCTATAATCTCTCTGGTAGGAATATTAGTACTCACAGATAACATTGGGATAATATTTATAGGATAACTAGTTGTAAAATAACGAAGTACAACATAAAAATCTAAACTCGCTCTACTTCCCTACCCTTTCTTCTGGAAAAGATATACTCGTTTGCCTTTTTCATAAAAAGGCATTTCATCAGGTCTATTTACATTCACAACCTGATATAGAGCATAGGAATCTTTCTCTTGCACTAAAAGAAAATCTTCTGTTTTTTCAGAGGTTGATAAAGTGATCAAGTCTTGTTTATCAAAAAAATTCCGGCAATCACCGGCAATACAAAGCTCATAGTGCTGATAATCTTTCCATCCTATAATCTTGCCATCTTTTTCAAATACCACAGTAGCTTCCTCAGGTTCTGTCAATGTATAATTTCCAGCTACAATATGCTGGTTGGTAATAGGCTGATACAGGAATACAGATTCAGACATTCCCTTAGAAGCATCAATCTTACTGAAAACGACTGTTTTTTGTGCACTGATATCATTATAACTTAGTACATGTCCTTGAGTAGAAAGAACAAAATTAGTTAGAGAATCCTGGTTAAACTTCTCCACTTGTAATGTTGTATCATTTAATTTTTTAAAGCCAAAGCCTACTTCTTCAAATCCATTGGTAAAATAAATCGAATCAGTTTCCGGCTTAATATATATTTCTTCCAAACCTTCTTGAATTCCAGATATAGAATGAGACTGTAACAACTGATCCATATAGTCTTTAATAATCCAGTGTCCACTAAACAATTCAGATACATGATTGGTAGAATCCCCAAGAGAAGTCGTTTGATCAGAAACTGACTGCTTACAACTACTCAGATAAAATATAATTGATAGAACAGTAAGGAAATAAAATGAAAAGGATCGCATAAGAAATAGTATGTGAGTAAATAAGCGGCTTTTATAGCTATTAATGCACTCGCTGTCAAAAAGTATACATGAGTTACAACACTAACCGCAAAATAGTATCCCATTCACAACCAATCAATTATACTACTACCATTTTAACATGCACTGCGAACTTCCATGTTAGCAAAAAGTATATAATTTAGTTTTTGTTTCTTTCCTATTGCAAAATGCATGTATCGTTTTCCATCAGTTAAAACAAATACCGATTTTTGTTTTTTAGCAAGGAATCTTTCTAAAATAGATTCTCCTTTCAATTTCTCATACCGATAAGCAGGATTACTTTTTACGAACTCTTCTAATTTATTCTCCACTTCCTTTGACTCATCGCCAAGCTTAATGCCTAAAAAACCTACATAATCAGCACTTTCTGCACCTTCTACTAACTGTACTCCATATACCCGACAAGATGCACGTAGATTTATCTTCTGACTATAATCATCTCCTAAAGCAAAAATGCGGCAATTTTGCCCCTTCAGATTCCAGAAATGTAACTGTCCGACAGGGCACAAAGAGTCTGAGTCTGCAAAAGTAGAGTCAGGTTGGTCTAATCTGGTGACAAAATTCCGAATTGAAAGATCTTTTATAGGTTTTGCTGGTTGAAAATTGGTAATCCCAGAAAAGTTTTCCAATTGGTTAGTACTTCTATTCACAGAAGTTTCTGTTTGGAGCTCTGATTCTTTATCTACATTGGTATTATTCCCTTCAGAAGTTTGGGCAGTATCAGACAAAATATCAGTGGTTGATTCACTGCTTTTCTGCTCTTTGGAAGCACAAGCTGATAAAAAAAGGAAAATAAGAAAGGCGTTAACAATTCGCATAAAATATTGAGATAAAAACAGAAGTACGATTGCTGATCTGAAAGCACTATCAAATCAACAATCGTACCTCTGAAAATACAATTAAAGATATTATCCTGCCATTGCAGACAACAAATCTGCCTGAGTAATAATGTGAACACGATTCAATTCATCGCGTACCAGCAAGGCTTTATTTTCTTTATCAATCAATGACGACAGTACATCCAATGTATTGTCCAACCCTACAAATTTAAAAGGAGGATCCATTAATTCACTTACTGGAGAATCCCGAATCTCAGGTCTTTCGATAAGCTGGCCCAATATTTTTGAGTCTGTCAAACTTCCAACAATCTGTTCTCCATCTGTAACAGGAATCTGGGAAATACCTTCCTTGGTTAGTAAACGAACCGCATCATTTACTTTCATAACAGTATCTACTGTTAGCAGTCGATCAGAAATATTTCGGGAATGAACAATATCACGGGCGGTTGCAAAATCACGTGCTTCCAAAAACCCATGATCTTTCATCCAGGTATCATTATATATCTTATTCAGATAACGTGTTCCATGATCTGGTAATATAATCACCATTACATCTCCCTCTTTCATATGCTCACGAGCATATTCCAAAGCCCCATACACAGCAGATCCGCATGACCATCCTACAAACATACCCTCTTCCCGTGCCAGCCGACGAGTCATGACAGCAGCATCTTTGTCAGTAACCTTGATGAAATGATCAATAAGTGAAAAATCAACATTTTTTGGAAGAATGTCTTCTCCAATACCTTCCGTTAAGTAAGGATAAATTTCATTCTCATCAAAAACCCCTGTCTCTTTGTATTTTTTAAAAACAGAACCATATGTATCTATTCCGACAGTTACCACATTTGCATTCTGTTCTTTCAGATATTTACCTGCCCCACAAATAGTACCACCTGTTCCTACGCCACAGGCATAATGAGTTACCTTTCCTTCTGTCTGTGCCCAAATCTCCGGACCTGTGGTTTCATAATGAGCAGCAGCATTGGATAAATTATCGTACTGATTCGGATAAAAAGAATTAGGGATTTCCTGGTTCAAACGACGTGCTACTGAATAATAACTACGAGGATCTTCTGGTGCCACGTTGGTGGGACAAACAATTACTTCAGCCCCTACAGCACGAAGAATATTGATCTTTTCCTGTGATTGCTTATCAGAAACTGTGAAAATACACTTATATCCTTTGGCAATGGCAGTAAGAGCTAATCCCATTCCGGTATTACCAGAAGTACCTTCTATGATAGTTCCACCTGACCTCAGGATACCTGCTTTTTCTGCATCTTCAATCATCTTGATCCCAATCCGGTCTTTGACAGAATTACCCGGGTTGAAATATTCTACTTTTGCCAAAATGGTTCCTTTAATCCCTTTGGTCACTTTATTCAATTTTACCAATGGAGTATCTCCAATAGTATCCACAATAGAATTATAATATTGCATAGAGGTAATATACTATGGGTTTGTTATCAATACAGATAGCTGTGAACTTGCTCAAAAATAGTAGTCTTTTCTGAAAAACAGGTAGGTTATAATGTATTCTTTTACAGTAATTTTTAAAGCATGACTGTAGGTTTATTCAGAAAATCAACCTTAACCAATAAAGAGAGTGGGATGTTATTGTGCAAGATAATTTTCACTAAAAATGATAGAAGTCCAGAGTATACCTAGTAATCCTTAGACTTTGGACTCCCACAAAAGATTTACACGCCAGATTCAAAAATATGCTCCATTACATAGGCATACATTCCAAAAGATGCTGCCGATTCACGTAATTGAGAAGTCTTTATTTTCAGGTGGTCCCGGAATTCTGCCAAACAATATTTATTAATAGCCTGCTCAATAGGAATCGTAATGAATTTTCCAGCTCTGGCCAGCAAACCATCCACAATGATAAGTTCCGGATTGAATAAATGCACTGCGATAGATAGAGCCTTTCCCAACTCTGTACCTATCTCCTGAAAAAGATCTATACAAAGTTCATCGCCCTGGTGAGTAGCAGCAATAATCAAATCTTCTGTGATAGTATCTTTTTCTCCATTGGAAAGCTGAAGAATTTTAGAAACTCTTCCTTTGGCAATTTCTTCCTTCACTCTGCGAATCAATACTTCTGTAGTAGTAACTGTTTCCAAACAACCTGTTTTGCCACACGAGCAGAGTTCTCCCATTGGTCGTACCTGAATATGACCCAACTCCCCTGCAAATCCTGCCGTTCCATTGAAAACTTCTCCCTTTAATAAAATACCTAATCCAACACCCCAGTCTATATTAATAGCCAATACATCATTGTAATCCTTAGCTAATCCAAACCGCTTTTCGCCAAAAGCAATGGCTTTCGCATCATTCAATGTAAAGGCAGGTACATCAAGATATTTCTCAATAAGAGCATTTAAGGGTTTGTCTTCCTTATTTTTGTGCGTGTAATTGTACCCTGTATTCTTATCGATCAAACCTGGCATGCATATGCCAACTCCAATGATACGACTAATATCAATTTTTTCTTCTTTTAGAAACTCGCGGGTCTTCTCTGCAATAAAGGCAGCATAGGAATTGTTGTTTTCCAGTTTGAAGTTGTAATCCTTTTCTGCATACACATCATGATTAAGATTATACAAAACCAACCGACCTTTTACTTTGCTGATGCTCCAGGTAACAACAAAACCATGGGAAGAATTTAAACCATATAGTACAGGCTTACGTCCTGATTTAGAAGATCCTACGCCTACTTCCATAACCCATCCCTCTTCAGCTAACTCGTTGAGTAACATAGCAATGGAAGGAGGACTGGAATGAACGATTTTACTAATTTTAATAACGGTACTGGGACCACTTATATAGAGTTCCTTCAACAATAAATGTTTCAATCGGCTCTTTTTTATTTCAACAACCGACTCTTTGATCTCTAACATATTGAAAAATATTTTTTTTCAACAAATATATAAGTATTTGAATACTTTCTATTACAGAATATATAGGTTTAGTAGGTTTACTTAATTAAAAAAATTTTTTATTAATTAGATAAAACAATGAAAATTAATTTTTATACTTGTACTTGAGTTATAGAATCGAGCTTTATCTGATTATTTTAAAAAACATAACATCTCCATGTTAACAGAAACCCCCTCCTTTTCAATCATTCAGGAAACTATAGATCAAAGTATCAGCTTTGAAAAAATTCCTACCAATATCTATGCAGACTCGAAGAAAGCCTCTGCCTGGGTAGCGAGGGAAATGGCAAAAGTGATCAACGAAAAGGGTAAGAAAGGAGAAACCTGTGTCTTGGGTTTAGCCACAGGCTCATCTCCAAAAACAGTATATGCGGAACTAATACGTTTGCACAAAAACGAAGGGCTTAGCTTTAAACATGTAATCACTTTCAATCTGGATGAGTATTATCCAATGACTCCAGATTCAATTCACAGTTATCATCGCTTCATGCGGGAAAACCTGTTTGACCATGTGGATATTCTGCCAGGAAATTTTCATATTCCAGATGGCACAATCCCATTAGCTATGCTATCTAACTATTGCAAAGAATATGAACAACGAATCATTGAGGCAGGCGGTATAGATTTTCAATTGTTGGGAATTGGAGGAAATGGACACGTTGCCTTTAACGAACCAGGATCATTACAATCTTCCCGCACACGTTTAATCACCCTTGACCAATCTACACGTGCAGCTGCTGCAACTGAGTTTGGGGGTATTCATTTAGTACCAAAGAAAGCAATTACAATGGGCGTTTCAACTATTATGAATGCTCGCCAAATTGTACTGCTGGCTTGGGGAGAGCGTAAAGCACCTGTGATTCAGCAGGCAGTAGAAGGAGTAGTCAGTGAGCAAAATCCGGCTTCTTATCTACAAGCACATCCAAACACTCGTTTTGTGATTGATGAAAGAGCTGCGGCTGAACTTACCCGTATCAAAACTCCATGGTTAGTAGATGATGTGACATGGAATGATTCCATGACTAAAAAAGCAGTTACACATCTTGCGCTGAAACTGGAAAAACCTATTCTGAAATTAACCAACCGGGATTATAATGACAATGGGTTGAGTGATTTGCTGGTGCAGTATGGTAGTGCATATGATATAAACATAAAAGTTTTCAATAAACTTCAGCGTACGATTACAGGATGGCCAGGTGGAAAACCGAATGTAGATGATACAAACCGTCCGGAAAGAGCCAATCCTGTTCGCAAACGGGTTCTGATATTCAGTCCACACCCTGATGATGATATTATCTCTATGGGTGGTACTTTCCAGCGTCTTGTAGATCAGGGACACGATGTACATGTAGCTTATCAGACATCTGGTAATATTGCTGTGGCAGATGATGAGGCTCGTCGTTTCATGGAGTTTGTAGTTGACTTCAACAAAGCATTTGCTATTCAGTCTGATCAGGCATCAGATATGCTAAAGGAAACAGATACATTCCTGCAACAGGCACATGAAATGGATACAGCTGCACTTCGCCATGTAAAAGGTTTGATCAGAAGAGGTGAAGCAAAAGCAACATGCCGGTTTGTAGGTATTCCTCCAGAAAACGCACATTTCCTGGATCTACCTTTTTATGAAACAGGACTTGTACAAAAAAACCCATTAGGAGAAGCTGATATTCAGATTGTAATGGATATCATCCGTCAGGTACAGCCTCATCAGATTTACGCAGCCGGAGACCTTGCCGATCCACATGGGACACACAAAGTTTGCCTGGATGCTATTATAGAAGCAGTAAACAGATTGAAAAGCGAAGATTTCATGAAAGATTGTTGGGTATGGTTGTATCGTGGAGCCTGGGCTGAGTGGGATATCCATGAAATCGAGATGGCAGTACCAATGAGTCCGGATCAGGTTATGAAAAAACGGTTTGGTATCTTTAAACACCAGTCACAAAAAGATGGTGTAGTGTTCCAGGGATCTGATGATCGCGAATTCTGGCAAAGAGCTGAAGAAAGAAACCGAGGAACGGCTGATTTGTATAATCAACTTGGTCTAGCAGAGTATGAAGCAATGGAAGCTTTTGTTCGCTGGAAATTTTAAGTAAATTCTAGATATAATTATTGCCCCCGATAAGCGTAGCACAATTGCTCCTTATCGGGGTTATTCCTCTCCTTAAAGCAGGATTTCGGTTAGTAAACGAATATCTGTGATATTGATAAAGCCGCAACTATCAATATTGCACAATTTAAAGTATAACTACCTATCAAGGTATACAGATACTAGGGAAAAGTACACATTACCATATTGAACTTTTCAAACAACCAGCTTTAAATTAAGCTTAGTATTTCCTATATAATACTAAACAGACTAAATAATAAGGATTACCATACTTGTATTTTGCAAATACAAATCTTATTTTACTTTGAAAGTACAGATATTGTATAATATCTATACTTATATCCCCTTTCCTTTATTATTAACTAACCAACACATGATGAAAAATTACTCATCCAACGTTCTTTTTGGATTGCATTATCTGAAAAGATATTTTGTATTAGGTATCCTATGGCTAAGTTGCCATTATGCTGTGTATGCACAGTCGCGTACTATTATGGGCAAAGTGCTTTCTGAAGAAAGTCAGCCCCTACCAGGTGTATCCGTCTCACTAAAAGGAACAACTACTGGAACAACTACAGATGCTTCAGGCAAATACAGCATCAATGTTCCGTCTGCCACGGCTCAGTTAACATTTAGTTTTATTGGGTATACAACAGAAACAGTTACAGTAGGAAATCAAACTGAAATCAATGTCACCTTAATGCCGGACATCAACGCATTAAGCGAAGTAGTCGTTACAGCCTTAGGTATTCAGCGTGAAGAAAAAACCCTTACCTATGCCACACAAACCCTTAAGCCTGCACAGATCAATGAAGTTCGGGATGGGAATGTGATCAACACTCTACAAGGGAAAATTGCTGGGTCTTATATCACTCAGGGTTCTGGTGGTGCAGGTAGCGGCTCCCGTATCGTACTGCGAGGAAACCGATCTATCCAACAAAGCAACAATGCTCTTTTTGTAGTTGATGGTGTACCAATTAACAATAGTACTAATCAGGTTCCATCCAGTGATTTTGGAGCTGTTGCAGGTAGTGATGGAGCTTCAAACATTAACCCGGATGATATTGAATCCATGACAATCCTACGTGGGGCATCTGCTGCTGCCCTATATGGAAGTCAGGCAGCAAATGGAGTCATCGTTATCACTACAAAAAAAGGAAAAGCAGGCAAAATTACTGTTGATTTAAATTCAGGAGTATCCATTGAGAATGCATTTGCTTTACCTAAAGTCCAAAATAAATATGGACAAGGTGTAGGCGGTTTACTCAATGTGGAAAAAGGAGAAAGTTGGGGAGCGGAAATGACAGGTCAGAGCTACACTAATCATCTGGGAAACACAAGTGCCTATTCACCTCAGCCTAATAATATTAAGGATTTTTTTCGTACTGCAACCAGCTTTAATAACTCTCTAGGTATTTCAGGGGGATCTGAAAAGATGCAGACTTATCTCTCCTATACAAATAATTCTCTGCAAGGAGTAGTACCTAAGAATGACCTGATGAGGCATACTATCAATTTACGTTTGTCCAATCAGATCAGCAAACGATTCTCAACAGATGCCAAAATAACATATATCAGTCAGGATATAAAAAATAAACCTCGAACAGGGGAAGAAAATGCCCCTGTAATAGATATTTATCAAATACCAAGAAATGTTAGTCTGGCTGATGCAAAACAATATTCTGTAATAAATAATGTAGGCATATCTGAACCTACACCATGGCCTTCTACCTTGTCTTCTATTTATCAGAATCCCTATTGGATGATTAACCAAACAGCATTGAATCAAACCAGAGATCGGGTAATAGGATTCTTAACTGCTAAGTATGAAATTACCCCATGGTTAAATATACAAGCAAGGGCTAATTTAGATAAGTATTTTGATAAAAATGAAGAAAGTTATTCACAAGGGACAATTCTTTGGGCAACACAAGCTGGTGGTTATTTTTCCAGGCAAAATACCATTAATACACAGAAATGGTTTGACATTATCTTGTCTGGCCAAAATAAGATAAATGAGCTTTTTAAAATAGATTATCGAGCGGGAGCTATATTATTAGATAACAAATTTCAGTCTACAGGTTCTTATGCAGATGGATTAAATATTACTAATAAGTTCAATTTAGAATTTGGGACTACCTTATCCAATAGTGATGATTTTGCACATACACAAACTCAATCCATATTTGGACAAGGGACTATCTCCTATAAGGAGGCTATATTTTTAGATGCTAGTATTCGTAATGACTGGTCATCTACACTTCCCAAACCTTATTCCTTTCAATACCCTTCTGTTGGATTATCAGGAATCATTTCAGAGCTAGCCCATTTGCCGGAGGCTATCTCATTTTTTAAATTAAATGCTTCTTATGCACAAGTAGGTAACGGAGCAGAACCTTATCTGTTAAAAACGTTATATACTTATAAACAAGGATCTGGTTATGGATTTATTCTAAGAGATGGGATACAATCTATTAGTAATTTAAAACCTGAGATCACTAAAAGTCTGGAGTTTGGAACAGATATCCGTTTTCTGCAAAATCGAATTGGAATAACCGCAACCTATTATAAAACAAACTCAACAAATCAGCTATTAAAACTAGGCCTAGCCCCTGCTTCAGGATTTTCACAACAATATATAAATGCAGGAAACATCCAGAATCAAGGAATTGAGATTGTTCTAAATGGGACACCAGTTAAATCCAACAACTTTACATGGGATGTAACCTTAAACCTTGGAAGAAACCGTAACAAAATTGTATCTCTGGATCCTAATATCAAAGAGACTACTCTTGGAGGAAGTTATGCCCGATCAGCAACACCTATTGTTCGCGAAGGAGAATCGTTTGGTGATTTAATCTCTTATCGCTGGAAAAAAGATGAACAAGGTCGGTATGTCGTAACCGCTCCGAATGCAGAAGGGAATGGAGGTGGACTGCCTGTCGCTACTACAGACCAAGAAATCATAGGCAATTTTAATCCAAAGTTAATGTTAGGTCTAAGTAATACATTTACTTATAAAGGGTTTTCTGTAAGAGTCCTAATTGATGGAAGAGTAGGTGGTATTGCAGTTTCTGGTACAGAAATGAATCTTGCATTCAGTGGTATAACGGAAGCTACCGCTCAAAAACGTGAAGGAGGCTGGATACTTCCAGGTGTAACTAGTACAGGTGAAATTAACGACAACGCTATAGATGCTCAAACATTCTGGACTACTGTTTCAGGAAAAAGATATGGATGGGGAGAATTTTTTGCCTATGATGCAACAAACTTCCGCGTGAGAGAGATTTCAGCAGGTTATAGCTTCAATCTGCCATCTAATCTCTTTATCAAATCTGCGCGACTTTCCTTCGTAGCCCGTAACTTATTCTGGTTATACAGAGGTAAATCCCTACTTGATATTCCTGGTATTGGCAAAAGAACCATGTGGTTTGATCCTGATATGAATTTAGGAAATGGTAATTTTCAAGGAGTAGAATATGGAACACTCCCATCTACCCGAAGCCTTGGCTTAAACCTAAAGCTTTCCTTCTAAGCAATTCATTACCTACATTATTAATTACAGACTTTATGAAAACATCATACTATATAATATTCAGACTTGTCATTGTTGCCATGCTTACAGGAATCTTACTAGGAACAATTTCCTGTACAAGTAACTTTGATGAAATCAATACAGACAAAACCAAAGTATCTACCCTGGGACCAACGGAAATCTCATACTTATTTGCTAAAGCGCAATCGTCAGCAACACTTCCTTATTGGTATTATCAGGTTGGGCAAAATCTCTTTGCAGACCAATATGCACAATATTTTGCCTGTGTAGCGACCTATTTTCCATCTGATCGTTTTGTAATCCGAATGGATTGGCTTGCATCTCCATGGTCATCACAATATACAGAGGTTGTACCTCAGTTAAAATCCATCTTAGCCAATACAGATTCTACTTCTGCTGAGAATGCAATTGCAAGGATATGGTGGGTATGGTCGTTTCATCGGTGGACTGATTATGTTGGCCCAATTCCTTATTTCAAAGCCGGAGAACCTGCCATTTCAGTTGCCTATGATGCACAGGACAAAATCTATGACGACTTCTTTAAGCAACTAGATGTATCAGTTGTTATTCTAAAAACAAAAACAGGGACAAAACCTTATGAAAGCTTTGATCTTATCTATGGAGGTGATGTAAGTAAATGGATTAAGTTTGCCAATACTCTCCGGCTTCGTTTAGCGTTGCGCATTTCCAAAGTAGATCCAACACGTGCTAAAAGTGAAGCAGAAGCAGCTGTATCAAATGGCGTTTTTCAAATAAGTCCAACAGATGATGCACTTATTCAACGAAGTACCAAAGGACAAGATTATAACGGACTGTCTATTATGTCTGACTGGAATGAATTTAGAATGAGTGCTTCCATGGAATCAGTTCTTAAAGGATATGAAGATCCACGTATTGGTGAATACTTTATGCCTACAGTGAAAACAGGAACCTATGAAGGTCTTCGTAATGGTCTTAAAACGACTCAGTTAACCGAATTAGTCAATACAGCAGATTATACTTCTCATGTTGGAGAAAGATGGAACGCCAGTGCAGGCCTTGAGACATCCCAGAATGTAATGTGTACAGCTGAAGCTTACTTCTTGTTGGCAGAAGGAGCATTAAACGGATGGTCAATGGGAGGTACAGCCAAAGACTTTTATGAAAAAGGCATTGAAAATTCCATGAAACAATGGGGTATCACTGATGCTGCAGCTATTGCGACCTACACCAATAGCACGAAAACTCCTATTGCACCTGGAGATTATTTGAACTCTACAGCCTTATCAAGTATTCCGGTTAAATTTAATACCACAGATACTGAAGTACAAAGAGAGCAGATAGCTACTCAGAAATGGCTGGCAATATTTCCAGATGGTTTTGAAGGCTGGGCAGAATACCGCAGAACACGTTATCCTAAATTATATCCGGTACCCAATTCCGATAATCCGGATATTCCAGCCGGAGGAGTTCTTCGTCGTATTCCATTCCTTGATGTAGAAAAACAGACCAATGGTACAGAAGTAGAAAAAGCAAAAACACTATTGGGTGGTGAGGATAAAGTAACCACACCTCTCTGGTGGGATAAAAATTAATGAAGGTGATTGACAATTTTAAACCCTGAAACTGATAGTTTCAGGGTTTATTTTAATTCACAGGTATAAAATATGGAAGGAATTATTCTAATCTTAGGCCACACCAATTCCATGGAAGGAATACTTAGTACCATTGCCCAGGATCGTTTACAAATGGGCATAACTGTTCATCAACAACACTCAACCTTTGCAATTGTATGCACGGGTGGTTTCGGAGAACATTTTAATACTACCCAATATCCTCATGCCATGTATGCTCAACAATATCTGGTTGAACAAGGAATTGATGCCAGCCTTATCCTGAATCCTGTATTAAGTAAGAATACTGTTGAAGATGCCAGTTTATCCAGATCAGTGTTAGAGCAGTATAAACTACAAATGGTTATCGTTGTTTCATCTGATTTCCATATGCCTCGTGTAAAATACCTTTTCACCTATTTTCAGCCCAGTCAGCCTATTACTTTTATCTCTGCAACATCGGCACTTTCAAAGGAATATCTTCAACAACTAACCAGTCATGAAGAACAAGCTTTAGTACGAATTAAGTCTATGTACCCTTCTGAAAATAATATTTTCACAAAGTCTAACCACCCGACCACTGATTCATGATCGTATCTATTCTATACAAGCGGTTACACTATTTCTTTCTTAGCTGTTTTATTCTATTCTATTCCTGTCATCACTCTGATCATTCTACCTTATTCACAAGGCTCTCAGAAAATCAGACCAATATAAATTTCAGAAACCTGATTCAGGAATCAGAGGATATGAACATCATGCGTTACTCCTACTTTTACAATGGAGGTGGAGTAGCCGTAGGAGATGTTAATAATGATGGGCTTCAGGATATATTCTTTAGCGGCAACATGGTTAAAAATCGATTATATCTGAATAAGGGAAATCTTGAATTTGAAGATATTACCCAACAATCACAGGTAGCAGAGAAACAGGGTTGGTGTACAGGAGCTACAATGGCAGATATCAATGCGGATGGTTGGCTGGATATCTATGTATGTCGCTCTGCAGATATAGATCCTGAAAAACGAAAAAATCTACTTTTTATTAATAATCATGATAACACCTTTACTGAAAAAGCAGCAGAATATGGTCTGGCAGATGATAGTTACTCAACTCATGCCAGTTTTTTCGACTATGACAAAGATGGAGATCTGGATGTTTTTGTTTTGAATCACTCTACCCGTGAATATGCGGGATTTGGAAAAGTTTTGGCTGAGCTAAAAACACAGAAGAACCCTGCCTATGGAAACAAGTTGTATAGAAATGACAATGGCCATTTTGTAGATATAAGCGAACAAGCAGGAATTATATCCAATGTGCTCAGTTTTGGTCTTGGACTTGCCGTTTCAGATATCAATATGGATGGTTGGCCTGACATATATATATCCAATGATTTTAATGAACAGGACTATCTGTATATCAATAACCAAAATGGCACATTTTCTGAAAAACTGAAAGAGCAGATTGGACATACATCTCTTTTCTCGATGGGGTCCGATATAGCTGATTATAACAATGATAGTTATCCGGATATTATGACACTGGATATGTTGCCAGAAGATAACAAAAGACAAAAGATGACCTCAGGCGCAGAAAACTATGATAAAGTACAGTTGCTCACAGACTTAGGTTTCCACTACCAGTACATGCGAAATATGTTGCATCTGAATAATGGCAATGGTACGTTCAGCGAGATAGGCCAACTGGCAGGTGTTTCCAATACAGACTGGAGCTGGGCTGCGTTGTTTGGTGATTATGACAATGATGGATATAAAGATTTGTTTGTAACCAATGGCTATGTTCGGGACTATACTGACATGGATTTTCTCAAATACTCTACTGATACTCAACTAAAAGGAGAAAAGCTCACTATTAACCAGATCATTGAAAAAATGCCTTCATCAGAGGTCGAAAACTATATATATCATAACAATGGTGATCTTACTTTTACGAAGAAAACAGATGAATGGGGACTTGGAGGAAAGAATGTATCGAGTGGCGCAGCCTACGCAGATCTGGACAATGATGGCGATCTGGATTTGGTCGTTAATAACATTAATGAATTTGCCTCGATATATGAAAACAATAGTACAAACCTGCAACAAAATACCTATCTGTCAGTAAAGCTTACTGGTACCAAACTTAATCACACTGGGATCGGCGCAAAAATTAAAATTTATACAAAAGGCAAATGTCAGTATCAGGAACAGATGCCTGTTCGTGGATATGAATCATCAGTAGATCAGAATGTACATTTTGGTATTGGACAGGAATCTACAATTGACTCATTGATTATTATCTGGCCATCAGATCATACACAGAAGATAACTCGGCTACAAGCCAACCAAACAATTACATTAAAAGAATCTGATGCTCAGGCAATGTATCATTACACCACTCCGGCTACCAAAACATATTTTACAGAAAGAAAAGATATCATTACCTATACCCATACAGAAAACAACTTTAACGACTTCAAGAGTCAGCTTTTGATTCCACAAATGCTTTCCCGATCAGGGCCATGTATTGCCAAAGCAGATGTAAATAGAGATGGATTGGAGGATGTTTATATTGCAGGAACCAAAGGTTCATCCGGAAAACTATTCATTCAGTATCCTGCAGGAAAATTTACAGTAAAGCCCCAGAGAACATTCCTGCAAGATAGTCTATCGGAAGATACAGATGCGCTATTTTTTGATTGTGATGGCGATAAAGATCTGGATCTATATGTAGTGAGTGGAGGCAATGAATTTAATAAAAATGATCCATTGTTACAGGATCGGCTGTATATCAATGATGGCAAGGGTAATTTTCAGAAAACACTTCAGGCACTTCCTGTTGAATATGAAAGTGGCTCCTGTGTCAAAGCGTCAGACTATGATAGAGATGGAGATATAGACTTGTTTGTAGGAAGCAGGCTCATACCAGGAAAATATCCGATGTCCCCTCAAAGCTTTTTACTTATCAATGATGGCCAAGGTCATTTCAGTAACCAAATACAAAACATATCTCCTACACTACAAAATGCAGGAATGATTACGGATGCCACTTGGGTAGACCTGAATAAAGATCAGGCTCCTGATCTGATAGTGTGTGGAGAGTGGATGCCTATCAAAGTTTTTATTCAACAACAAAATAAGCTGACAGATCAGTCAGCCCAATGGATCTCAGAACCTTCGTCCGGCTTCTGGAATAAAATCCATGCAACTGACTTTGACAAAGATGGTGATTTGGATTTTGTAGCAGGTAATCTAGGGTTAAATTCTCAGATTAAAGTATCTGTAAACAAACCTGCCTCCATATATTATAGAGACTTTGATGATAATGGGACTCTTGATCCTATCTTATGTTATTATGTAGGGGATGTCAGTTATCCGATGGCTTCACGCGATGACATGTTAGAACAGATACCTGTCCTCAGAAAAAAATTTACCAATTATGCTACCTACTCTACAGCACAGATAACAAATTTTTTCACGGAAGATCTATTAAAAACCACCCAGGTACATAAAGCAGAGAGAGCTGAATCTGTTTATATTGAAAATACAGGCAGTAAGCTTATCTTAAAACCTTTACCCATTGAAGCACAATATGCCCCTATCTACGCAATTTTATCTGAGGATGTGAACCAAGACTCCAAACCTGATCTTATCCTTGCAGGAAATTTGTCTACTACTCGTGTAAAATTCGGAAAGTATGATGCGTCATACGGATTACTTCTCTTAGGAGATGGCAAAGGATATTTCACTTCTGTTCCACCATCTCAGGTAGGTTTATACCTAAAAGGAGATATACGATGCCTGCAAACACTTTCACCCTCGACAGGTAAAAAAATCCTGCTAGCAGGTGTGAACAATAATGCCGTTGTTTCTTATGAGTTCCCAATAAGGTAAGTTGATTAAATCAACTTACCTTATTGGGAACTAAATATCGTAAGCAAGAGTATATTTTATTTCATTCAGTACAAAGGAGCTGTTTAGATTACCAATATTTTCAATAGTGGATAATTTATTGCGAACAAAATCGTGATATTCACTCATATTCTTGACAGTCACCTTGAGTAGGAAATCTGTAGCTCCTGCTACATGATAGCATTCCTGTACCTCATTGAACTGTTGAATCTCTTTTTCAAATTGTTCTACATTATCTTTTGTATGATGGCGCAAAGAGACACTACAGAAAGATGTCAATGTTTTACCGATTTTCTCTTTATCCAGTAAAGTAATGTATTTCTTGATATATCCCTGATTTTCCAAACGCTTGATCCGCTCATATACAGGAGTAATAGTCATACCTAATCGGGCAGCAATTTCCTTATTGGTATAATGGGCGTTTTCCTGAAGCAGTCGCAGGATTGTAACATCAAGGTCATCTAATTCCTCCATAAAAAGAAAATTTTTCTAAAAAAACAGTTTATAAGTTACCCCGAAAATAAAATATTACTACATTAACAATAAAAATAAGTTTTATTTACCAAACATTAAAACACTATTGGAAATAATTGCTACATTATTTAGCTTTGTCATAATAAAAGACCAGTACTTCATCAACAAATATTCTCGTATCAACAAACTAAAATGAAATACTTCGGAGGCTACAATCTCCGAAGTATTATTTTTAATATCACACTTTTCGTAAAAAAATATTTTGTAAAAGAAGCTTTAGACCATTTTTTCTTCAAATATACAATGGTCTAAACAATCAATTACAATTTTTAAAAAGAAAGTAGATGATTAATCAATAGTATTGATACAGATAAATAGAAAATACTTCATCAACAAATTAAAATTCCTCTTTAATTATGATTATTGGTGTTCCTAAGGAAATTAAAACCAATGAAAACCGTGTAGCAGTTACCCCTGCAGGTGTAGCTGAACTAAAAAAACACGGGCATCAGGTATATGTTCAGGCTGGCGCAGGAGAAGGCAGTGGGTTTGCCGATAAAACGTATATTCAGGCTGGTGCAGAAATTCTCCCAACCATTGAAGCAACATACGGTATTGCGGAGATGATAATAAAGGTAAAAGAGCCTATTGCCAGTGAGTATGGGCTTATCAAAGAAAATCAGCTTGTATTCACTTACTTCCACTTTGCATCTTCTGAAGAACTGACTCACGCTATGATCAAGAGCAAGGCAATATGTCTGGCTTATGAAACAGTAGAAAAATCAGATAGAAGTCTTCCTTTGTTGGTTCCTATGTCAGAGGTTGCAGGACGAATGTCTATTCAGGCAGGTGCTAAATATCTTGAAAAGACTCATAAAGGGCGTGGTATTCTTTTGGGAGGTGTAGCAGGTGTAAAACCAGCTAATGTACTAGTATTAGGTGGAGGAATTGTAGGAACTCAAGCAGCAAAGATGGCTGCTGGTCTTGGAGCAAATGTAACGATTATGGATATCAGTCTGGCTCGTTTGCGTTATCTGGAAGATATTATGCCTACTAATGTAGATACATTGGTTTCCAATGAATATAATATTCGTGAGATGGTACAAAGTGCTGATCTTATCATAGGTGGTGTACTGATTCCTGGAGCCAAAGCACCTCGTCTTATCACACGTGATATGCTTTCAACTATGAAACCGGGTACTGTGATGGTAGATGTAGCCATTGATCAGGGTGGTTGTTTTGAAACCAGCAAGCCGACTACTCATGCTGATCCTGTTTATATCATAGATGATGTAGTACATTATTGTGTAGCAAACATGCCTGGAGCAGTACCGTATACTTCTACCCTGGCACTAACAAATTCAACTCTTCCATATGCACTTCAATTAGCTAACAAAGGTTGGAAGAAAGCATGTCGTGAAAATCACGAATTACAGCTTGGACTAAATGTTATTAATGGTGACGTAGTATATAATGGTGTAGCAGAAGCATGGAATTTACCATTAGTCGATGTTAATAATTACCTGGAACTGGAAACAGTACATTAGAAAAGTCTATATATAAAAACAAAGAACCCTGTAAATTAAATTTATAGGGTTCTTTGTTTTTATATATGTCATTTTTCAGACAAATTGGTAATCAGTATGGTATCCGGAATTTCCTACTTTTTCCGAGTACATAGATTCAAAAAAGTTTAAGACGTAATGAAAAGTAGTAAATCATAGAAAAGACAAATCAGATAAAATCTTGATAAGTAAAATTTGAATAAGAAAAATACAAACGCAGATGTGAGAATACCATCTATAACTTTTATATGACCCCTATATAATATACTGATTATCAAAAGAAAACAATGATATTATGTGATAGAAAAAATCAATGATAGTTACTAAGTGCCTGAAAATCAAAAAAACAAGAAAAAAGTAAAAGAAGTAAATTTTCCTTGTATCGGCAGATGGATCAAAAGTAAACAGTTGCAGGTAATTCAGGTGTGAGTTTTTCTCAAAAAAAAACATCTTTTGTAAAAAGTAATGTCGGTTTACCTCCAAATAAATGTTAAACATACATCATCTATAAGAGATACATTTCTTTCTCACAGATAATTGCTGCATCTTTATCTTCCAATCGATAGAAGTTCCTGTTAAAGCATTGCCTATGAAATATTTATACCCAGCTTTTTTCAGGTCATCTTTGCTTTGTGCATTTGCAGTGGCTGTTAGTACAGAGGGGATGTCTTATTCAAAATTATCTGCAGATCAAATGCAGCAAAGAGTGGAAACACTCCAGGCAGAGAACCAGATTCAAAGAATGTATATTACATTGCTGATTATTATAAGCATCATATTGACTATCCTTGTTGTTCTTGTAGTGTGGAGCAGAAAAAATATGCAAGGCAATATGCATCTGGAAATAGAGAAAAAAAGGCAGGAGTTATTTGATATTCAGAATCAAGTTCAACAGGCAAATGAAGAGTTACGAGTTATCAATACTAATCTGGAAGCTATTGTAGAAGAAAGAACACTTAAACTAAGTAAGGTCAATCGGGAACTTGACATGTTCCTATACCGTGCCTCACATGATTTGCGCCGCCCAATCACAACCCTGATGGGATTGGTTGAAGTATCAAAGCTTGGTTTTGATGAAGCCTCGGGTAGAATGCTTTTTGAAAAAATCAACGATACAGCTATCAATATGGATAGTATGCTGGAGAAATTTTCAATGATCAATACTATCAATCATGACGAATACGAATGTGGAGAAATTGATTTTGAAGACTTGGTCTGCCAGGTACAGCATTCTTCTATCATCAGTGCTTATGCATCCAAAATCCAGTTTGACATAGATATAGAAAAAAATATCAGGCTCATCTCTGAACCTCGGCTTATCACATTCATCTTAAAAAATCTGATAGCAAATTCTGTTATTTTTCACTGTCGCACCAATCGTCAGCCAGTAGTTAGATTAACTATTAAACAAATACAGGATTCTATTGCTATCGAACTATATGATAATGGAATTGGGATTTCCAAAAGCATGCTTCCTGAAATCTTCCATTTGTTCTATCGTGGTTCTGAAGTCTCTAAAGGGAACGGTTTGGGATTATATGTAGTACAAAAGGCTATTGAAAAACTTAATGGCCAGATCCAAGTAGAAAGTGAAGAGAATCAGTGGACTTGTGTACACATTGTATTGCCACCAATGGAAGCAAAAACGATCGTTTTGTCCTCTACAGGTACTACTACTTCATCCGCTATTGCATGATACTATTTAGATAGGAAGTCAACATAAGACTATTGATTATCGACTTCCTATCAGCTACAAGTTGTAAAACATCTTAAGATGTCTTGTTAAATTTACTCCTCATTCAGCTACATTATTAGTACTTATTAGTAGCTTTGCACTAAAAAAATGGACCAGTAATCAACGTTTATCACTAATCTTTTGTTGTAGCTGTAATTCATCCATTCTTATTTCCGAGTAGAAATTTCCTTTCTTATGAAACCAGATTCCATGCGAACTATCGACAGATGGGCAGGTATTCCTCTCACATTTCTGTTTTCGATAGTTTTATTTTTCACTTCTATTTTCCGAAAGCGTTCTGCAAAACCTAATCTTCATCACACATTATTCATTGAGCTTTCAGAAATGGGAAGTGCAATTATTGCAGACCCAGCTATGCGTAAATTGAAAGCAGAAGGCCAGGCTGAACTATACTTTGCGATTTTTAAATCCAATAAAAAAAGTCTTGATCTGCTAAAAACGATTCCAAGTGAAAATATCTTTGGTATGCGATCAGAGAACATCTGGGTTCTAACTGCTGATGTCATTAAATTTATATTCTGGTGTCGAAGCAAAAAAATCAACACAGTAATAGATCTTGAATTATTTTCAAGATTCACAGCCCTGCTAACAGCCTTGAGTGGAGCCAGTACCCGCATTGGGTTTGGAAGTGTACACGATGAAGGTCTTTACCGTGGCAAAATTATTACCCATCCGGTTCGCTATAATGCTCACGTCCATATCTCTGTTAACTTTATTTCTCTTATTAATACGGCTTTAGGTTTTCACGACACTCCTTATCCTACACATGCTGTTGACTTTCAAAGTATAAAACTGGAAAAAGCAGTTATTGACTCTAAAGATCAGCAAGAGGTGTTACAAAAAATAAAGAATCTGTATCCGGATCTTGGTCAGGAGAAGATTTTTCTTCTCAATGTCAATGCATCTGACCTTCTTCCTCAACGGAAATGGTTACCTGAACGTTTTGCAGAGATAGGTCGGAATTTTCTGGAAAACAATCCAGACTGGATTATTCTTGCCACCGGAGCTCCCAATGAATATGAGTATGTGAAGAACGTAGTTGATATGATTAACGACTCACGGTGTATCAATACATCTGGAGTATTTAAATTTGAAGAGTTGGTTCCTCTTTACAGTATTTCATCATTAATGCTAACAAACGATTCAGGTCCAGCACACTTTGCATCTGTAACCAACCTAAAAACATTTGTTATTTTTGGTCCAGAAACACCTAATCTGTATCTTCCACTAGGTGGTAATGCCGAACCTATTTATCTGGGTCTCCCCTGTTCGCCATGTGTAAGTGCAGCCAATCACCGAAAAACTACTTGTGTAACAAGACCTTGTATAACAGGCATCAGTACAGCTATGGTACAACAAAAGATTGATTCTTTTGTTCAATCCGCATTTCCAGTATCTATCAAAGCCTTCTAAGTATAGAAAAGGCATTGTTCAAAAAATGAGTCTTGAACAATGCCTTTTTTATACCATAGTTCAGACTATTTACCTAATTTCTATATGGGTAACCAAACCTCTACTCCCCCACTTTCAGCCGATAGTATTTCCAACCAGTTTATATTTATTGCACTTTGTAGTCTTATAGGACTATTATATGTAGCAGGATTGCCTATATACTTGATGGAACCAGATGCAGCTGTGTATGCAATTTTGTCTAAAAAGATGGTGCAAAGTGGCAATTACTGGGACTTGTATCTATATGATAAAGACTGGCTTGATAAACCTCACTTTCCCTTCTGGATTACAGCATTTAGCTTCCTTCTTTTTGGTATCAATACGATAGCCTACAAACTACCTGCTTTACTATTTATCCTGTTAGCGGCTTACTATACCTATCGTTTTGCTAAAGAATTGTATTCAACAAAAGTGGCACGCCTAGCTGTACTGATTCTGCTTACTGCCCTTCATCTGATTATGTCCAATAGTGATGTACGGGCAGAACCCTATCTGACAGGCCTTGTCATTGCATCAACCTATCATTTCTACCGATTACAGCATAAATTTACATGGAAGCATTTGGTAGCAGGGGCATTTTACGCAGCTTGTGCCATTATGACCAAAGGCATATTTACGATTGTTCCTATTGGTGGAGCCATCTTTATCGAATTGCTGACCAAAAGACAATGGAAAGATATATTTCACTGGAAATGGCTACTTGTTGGTATAATTACGTTGTTATTTACAGCACCTGAGTTATATAGTTTGTACCATCAGTTTGATATGCATCCAGAGAAAGAAATTTTTGGTGAAACACATGTTTCAGGTATTCGTTTTTTCTTTTGGGATAGCCAGTTTGGTCGTTTCTTTAATACAGGTCCCATCAAAGGACAAGGAGATAAATTTTTCTTTCTTCATACACTTCTATGGGCCTTTTTGCCTTGGGCACTGCTTATGTACTATGCTTTAATCAAACAGATAAAGGAAAGTATACAAAAGGCTCATCAGGAGTTTTATACAATAGGCGGTGCTACAATTACTATCTTACTGTTTTCATTATCACAATTTCAGCTACCGCATTATACAAACATTATTTTTCCATTCCTAGCTATATTTACAGCTAAAGAAATAGTCGTTATTGGCACTAGCAAGAAAGGAGAGTTATTTTATAAATCTGCTCAATACTTCACCATAGTAGTTTTACTACTTGCTCCAATAATACTCCATTATTTTTTCAGGCCAGAAACGATATCTCTCTGGTTTGTTTTGGCTGCGCTATTTCTTATTGGCATTTTTGTATATTTGATTAAGTCCACAATCCATTACTGGTTAAAAGTATTTTATTATACGTGCTTATCCTGTCTGTTTTTTACCTTTTATCTAAATCTGATTTTCTACCCAGATGTTCTTCAATATCAGGCATCTAGTGAAGCTGCATTTTATACTAACACGCATTATCCCAATACCCCTACAGCTGTTTTTGGAGACTTGCGTACCCTTAGCTTTGACTTTTATGCTCGCCAACATGTAAAATGGTATTTCACTTTGGATGAATTCAAACAAATACATTATACCAGACCAATGATTGTTTATACAACGGTGGCAAAGCTACAGGAACTGAAAAATGCGAATATTCCTTATCGGTTAATAAAAGAGTTTAAAGGTGTGCATGTAACTACACTTACAGGTGAGTTTATCAATCATGAAACACGTTTACAATCACTTGAGACTTCTGTTTTAGTACTTATATCTCATTAACATTTCGATATATTTACTTTCATTGCATAGGATTGTTCATTGGTATGGTCAATCCTTTTTTTGTACTTTTGCCGACTTTTATTTCAACTTTATATTTTAGCATATGCCTTATTCTCAAATAGTTGGCGTGGGACATTATGTTCCGGACAATGTGGTTACCAACCATGATCTGGAAAAACTGATGGATACCAGCGATGCATGGATTCAGGAACGTACTGGCATTAAAGAACGTCGCTTTTTTACCCCTGGCAAGGATACAGTAACCAGTATGGCAACTCAAGCCTCACTGATAGCATTGGAACGAGCAGGCATGCAGCCTTCCGACATTGATTTTATCGTCTTTGCAACCATTACAGCCGATTATTACTTTCCAGGTTGCGGAGTATTATTACAAAGAGAGCTAAATATTCCTGGAATTGGCGCATTGGATATCCGAAATCAATGTTCGGGGTTTATTTATGCATTATCTGTAGCTGATCAGTTCATCAAAGCCGGTACCTATAAAAATATCCTTGTTGTAGGCTCTGAAATACAATCTTCTTTTCTGGAAATGAGCACAGAAGGACGAGGAATAGCTGTTATTTTTGGAGATGGAGCAGGTGCTGTAGTACTTAAAGCAACAGACAATCCTGATCATAAGATTTTATCCACCCACCTACACGCAGATGGTCGGTTCGCAGAGGAACTTATTGTAAAAGATCCCGGTGGTAGTCGCCAAGGACGCTGGATTTCACATGAGATGATAGATCAGGGCGGAACAACTGTTTATATGAATGGGCAAAATGTGTTCAAACACGCAGTAGTTCGCTTTCCGGAAGTCATTAAGGAAGCACTAGATACCAATGGATTACAGACCTCAGATATAGATGTATTAATTCCTCATCAGGCCAATTTGCGGATTACCAAATATGTAGGTGAACAACTGGGATTGCCTGAGGAAAAGATTGTCAGTAATATTGAGAAATATGGTAATACAACAGCCGCATCTATTCCAATTGCCTTAAGTGAAGCATGGGAAGCAGGTCGTATTCAATCTGGCAATCTGGTTTGTATGGCAGCATTTGGTAGTGGATTTACCTGGGGGTCTGCACTTATTCGCTGGTAGTTTTTCTAAAACAAAAATTCCTGTTTCAGAAAAATTACGTTCTTCAATAGAAGTACTTCACACTGAAACAGGAATTTTGTTCAATCAAGAAAAATGATTAATGATGATGTCCGCCTGGGCCATGCACATGGCGGTGGCTTAGTTCTTCCAGAGTAGCCTCACGAATATTGATTACTTTTCCAGTAAAATGCATATTCAAACCAGCTAATGGATGATTGAAGTCCATAAGTACAGAGTCATCAGCAACTTCCAGTACACGTCCCTGCATCTGATTGCCATCCTGATCCATCATAGGAAGTGTATTTCCTTCTTTTACCATTTCAGTATCTACTTTACCATCTACCTCGAAAATATGAATAGGCAGACGCACAACGGCTTCTTCATCCACTTCTCCATATCCTTCAGTAGGCTGAAGTGAAAAATCGAACGTATCTCCCTGTGTTAAGCCTTCCAGATTTTTCTCAAACTTCTCCAGCATATTGCCAATACCGTAGAGAAACACTAGTGGCTGATCTGCTTCTACTCTTTCTACTAATTCAGGCTCACTACCATCTGTATCGGTTACATGCAGTTCATATGTCAATGACACTACTGTTCTAGGTTCTACTTTCATGAAATAATTGATTTAGGTTTAATAAAACAGATATTCTTTTATGAATATATGAGAAAAGTCTTTAAGAATATAAAACAAAATACTATACCAGATGTATACCAAATAATAAATAAATGGAAAAGACTGTAACTGTAGACGAATGAAAAGAGGTTTACAAAAACGGTTTCTCTGGTGTTTTTTAGCAACTTTCTGCTTATCTGGCGTTCAGGTATGCAAAGGAAATAATTTTTATAAAGGAAACCAATGCTTTTACAGATTTTCTGGTCAAACCATCTACTACACCTCCTAACCCTTACTTCTTCACTCCAGTTGTTCAGTAGGAGTAACTTCATTCTTTATTATATTAGCCCAAGCTTATTCTAGTATAATTGTCAGAGGAATGGAATGGTTACAAATTATTACATATGCAGGTACTTTCATATTTGCAGTTACAGGAGCCTTGAAAGCTCGTACACACTTAATGGATATTTTTGGAGGAGCTGTATTGGCATTTGTAACTGCCTATGGAGGAGGCACCCTACGAGATATTCTCTTAGGGGTTAAGCCGGTTAATTGGGTGAATGACAACATTGCACTAGGTTTGGTTATTAGTGCTCTTATCAGTGTATTCCTATTCAAAGAAAATCTGAAGCATTTTAATCGGATCATCTTTTTCACAGATGCTATTGGACTGGGATTATTTACAGCGTCTGGAATTAAGATAAGTCTGCAAAATGGTATCACACCTACTTATGCAATTATAATGGGAGTAATCAGCTCTACTTTTGGTGGACTACTAGCAGATATTTTATGTAATGAGATACCAGCCTTATTACGAAAAGGCGAACTTTATGCTACAGCTTCTCTGCTTGGAGGAATTGTGTTCATTAGTCTGAAACATAATGGTATAAATGACAGCACAAATCTGTTGGTATGTGTTGTACTTGTTGTAAGCATCCGGATTCTTGCCAAACGAAAAAAACTATATCTGCCAGAAATATAACCTCCTTCTTCATAAATCTACAAATCACCTCTCATAGCAGAACAATCCATTTATTTTCTATATTTACCCAAATCTTATTAACAATCTAAACCAACAACTCTATGAAATCTGTTCTTCTTACTTTTTTTGCAATACTAGCAGTCTCTACACAAACATATGCTCAGGAAAAACCAAAATTATATAATCCAGAAGCTAATGCGCAGACAGAAATACAGACTGCGGTAAAAAAAGCTCAAGCAGAAGGCAAACACGTATTTTTACAAATCGGAGGAAACTGGTGTTCATGGTGTTTAAAATTCAATAAATTCAGTACTACTGATACACAGTTAGATTCTTTATTCAAGGCGTCTTATGTTATTGTTCATGTAAATTACAGCAAAGAGAATCAGAATCTCCCTGTTTTGGAGAAATTGAGCTATCCTCAACGTTTTGGGTTTCCGGTATTTGTGATTCTGAATGACAAAGGAGACAGGATACACACACAGAACTCTGCTTATCTGGAAAAAGGAGATGGATATGATAAAGAGAAGGTATTTGATTTTCTGAGTCAATGGACAAAAGCATCTCTCGATCCTAAGCATTATCAGAAGAAAGCCAATTAATTACTCATATCTAAACTTTTTGACACAGGAAGTTGTAGAATATTGTTTTAAAGAACCAAAGTTGTAGCACAAACGATGGACGCATTTTCAACCTTTAATAAATAGCTTATACAACTTCCTACTATTATACTGCACTACTCTTTAAACGAGGTATGCTTTAAAAATCTGATATTTCAATAGTGTATGATATAAGTCAGAGGCCTACTAACCATCTGTTCAGGCTGTAGTTATAAGAACATGATGGTTATCTCATTTTTACAACATCCTCAAAGATCCGGGCCGAACCGTACAAATATATTTATGCCACACAAAGCCTGTTTCTACAAACTTTGTTTCATTCTAAGTTTTCTTGTACCTATATATTTAATCTACATTGTAGAAAACTCAAGTTATGAAGAACTTATAAGTCTGCTAAAGCCACATTATTTTGATACTTCTATCGAAAAGCAGGAGTATTCTTCTAAATACTTCCATAGCCAACGAATGCCCTTACTTCGTATCATTATCTGGTCTTTATTACCTATATGGATTGTGAGTGTGTGTGTTATGTGCAGAACAAATACTATAAAACGTATTTCCCAGTGGAAACAAGAATTGATTCATATATTTCAACGATATAAAACGATATGGAACACAATTCCCGTAGTATATAAATGGATATTAGCATTTTCTGGTATTTGGCTCTATAGTATCAAATTCTTTTTTTTTCTCACAACTCCTGAAAATCATGATGCATCCTGGTCTTTTTGGGGATTTGTAGACCAAGGATTCTGGGTGATACTTACATACTATCCAGATACAAACAATCATATATTTTATAATCTTTTGTGCCTACCGTTTTCCTGGCTCCTTCCGGGACAATCTCTTTGGGATATGACTATTCCCAATATAGTAATAGGTACAGCCACTCTACTATGGCTTTTTTGTGAACTTTCCCGACGATGGAACCATGAAACTGCCCTGATAAGTGTAATATGGATAGCTAGTTTTTACGAAAGCAGTCGTTATCTGTTTCAGGGACGAGGTCATTTATTAATTGTATCGTTTAGTTTGATAAGTACATTTATTCTGCTGTCTGGTGAGCTTGTAAACTCTAAAAAGGTCTATTTTCCTTTATTTATTCTTAGTTGTATACTCGGATTATATACTGTACCTACTTATGTGTTACATCTATTTGCTTTGTATGTTTTTGGAGTAGGTTATGCGATTTCGTATAAAGATAAAGTACTATTTATGAACCTTGTACAAGCTGGTATCTGGATTTGTGCAGGAACACTCATCTGTTATTTACCTGTCATAGGTGTTTCTGGTCTTGAAAGTCTGATTCATACTGGCCCTGCACACCCTATGGCACCAGATATGTTTCAACGATTATATCCGGTTTTTATAGCAGAATGGACAGAATATGTATTGGGAATCTTTTTGTTATTCAAACATGCATTTCTGGTAGCCATTCCAATTGGCATTAGTATACTTATCACTCTTTTTCAAAAGAGATTAGACCAATCTATACGTATCTGGCTATATTTTATTATTGTTATCATAGTAGTATTTATTATATTTTCTCTGATAACACGTATCATGCCTGAGTATAGAGTATTTTCGTTTTTTATCTGGCATTTGCATATTTCGTTTGTACTTGTTGCCATACACTGGATACCAAGAATCAAACACCTTTCTATGATAATAGGGGTTGTCACTCTATTACTTATCACAGGCACATTATTGTATATTCGGGCAGAACATTTACGCGCCTTACATCCTATGCATAACGACCTTGCCTTCTAACCCTCTCACCTAAAAGATATAATCATGAAGTTTGCCTTTTCTATTGATGGAACACCTTATAGCTATGATCTTGAAGGAGATTTCTTCTGGGGGAAGGATAGCATCTTATTTCGTGAGGAAGGAAATTTAATTGAAAAGTCCACATGGAAAGATAGAGGATATGAAATTCTTTCTTTTATGGATATATCCCTGGGAAAGACATTACAACATGAAGTCAAACGAATCATACAATCTATCTTTGCTGAACTAGAAATTGAACTCCCTGTTACTTTTAAAATTGAAGATTATCATCAGTATATTGATACACAGGAACTTCATCAAAAGGTAATACAAAAAACACGCTGGCTAACCCGATCTGATTTTCAGATAGACTGGAATGCACTCTGTCAGAAAGCCAGCGATTTTTTACAACAACCTGTGAATTTTAACAATCCATTATTAAAAGATGAAATTATTATTCTCAGAATCAGTCGGCCTAGATCGCTTGATATCAATCCTCTGCATCGGGACGGATATCTGGACTTATGGGAAAATGTAATCAACTTATGGCTACCCATAGCAGGTTGTAATGAACATTCTTCTCTGCCTGTACTACCTGGTAGCCATTTGTGGAATGAAAAAGATATTTTACGTACTGGCAATAAAGGAGCATCCATTAACGGACTTACTTATCATGTGCCCGGTATTGTGAAAGCTAACTATCCCTTGGATATGATACGCCCTAATCCACAGCCAGGCGAAGCATTGGTATTTACACCATACCTAATTCATGGCTCTGCCCTAAATCTTAATTTGAATCAGACACGGTTTTCGTTAGAACTTCGTTTATCTGATCAGCGAAAGAAATAATCTTTTGCATTACGATGGCCTCACCCCACATTACAAATTATGTCTTTTCTCAAAGATTCGGATCCGCTTGTTACCATTATATGTCTTTGTTACAATCAGGAACGATTTGTTATAGAAGCTCTTCAATCGGTTATGAATCAGACATACTCCCAGATTCAATTAATTGTAATTGACGACGGTAGTACAGACAATAGCGCATCTGTTATAGCAAATTTTCTATCACCCTACCCTTCTGTCACTTTTCTGCGGCTTAGTCAGAATATAGGTATGACCAAGGCATTTAACAAAGGCCTTGTACTAGCAGAAGGTGAATTTATTGTTGATCTAGCGGGAGATGATGTACTGCATCCTGAACGTATTGAAAAACAAGTACATACTTTTCAGCAACTGGATTCTTCTTACGGAGTAGTCTTCTCAGATGCCTGGTTGACAGACGAAAACTCTAAAGTTATAGGTACATTCTACAAACGTAATCCAGAAGGTATTCTGCAAGAGAATGTACCTTTCGGAGATATTTATATGGATATGCTTCATAGGTACTGCGTTTGTGCGCCAACTATCATGAGTCGTCGACAGGTATATAATGACCTGCAAGGTTATGATGAAACGCTGGTATATGAAGATTTTGACTTTTTTATCCGGTCTGCCCGAAAATATAAATACTGGTATCTGAATGAGTTGCTGACATCATATAGACAATCCCCCCACTCTGATTCTCAAAAATGGTATCGAAAAAATCATAATCCACACCTAAAATCTACCTTAGCTGTTTGTAGAAAAGCATATGAACAAAATATTTCTGAAGCAGAAAACGAAGCGCTGGCGCACAGAGTACGTTATCTGTTACGTCAATGCTTCTTTACAGAAAACTTTGGCTTGGTAAAGGAATACATGGACCTATTACAAACAATGCATCGCCCTGATATAATTTCCCAATCGATTACGGCATTGGCTCGAATGAGAATTCGTACAGGCTTTTTATTCTTTGGGTATATGAACCTCAGAAAGTTGCTTACTACCAGAACAAGATAAAAATATGGGAACAGAATTTTATTGATATACAATGGGTTATACGATATATCCATTGTAGCGAATATGAACACTTATACTTGTAAATGTAACAATACTCTTCACTTTGAAAATTCTCAATGTGTCTCTTGTTTAAGAGAGGTAGGCTGGTGTCCTGAATGTCAGGGAATAAGAGCTCTGGAGCCAATAGATGGTACATCATACACCTGCCTGAACTGTAACACACAATTACGTAAATGTACTAACTATGCTGTGCATCAGGTTTGTAATCGTTGTGTTCATGACGAAGGTGAACACACACATGAATTTTGCGATTATTGCAAGTTCAATGATGTCATTCCAGATATCAGCAATCCTAAAAATAAAGAACGTTGGTATCTGATAGAGGTTGCCAAACGAAGATTATTGTATAACCTGGATATTCTTAAGCTGCCTTATGGTACTGCAGCTGAAGGTTTCGAACTACCTCTTTCCTTTGATTTTAAAGAAGATATAGTTGTTTCAGACCCTTCAGGATCAGGAACAATTGAGGAAAAAGTATATACAGGTCATGCAGATGGTAAGATCACTATCAACATTGCTGAAGCAGATCCTGTAGAACGGGAAAAACTTCGGGTCGACTTTGGCGAACCACATAGAACCCTTATCGGCCACTTCCGACATGAGATTGCCCATTATTACTGGCAATTGCTGGTACTGGGCAAATGTGAAGATTCCTTTAAACAGGTGTTTGGAGATCATGAAAATCCGTCTTATACAGATGCGATGAATAGCTATTATCAGAATGGTCCTAAGCCAAACTGGCAAACAGATTATATTAGTGCTTATGCTACTATGCACCCTTGGGAGGATTTTGCTGAGACTTTTGGCGCTTATCTGGATATGGTAGCAGTTCTGGATACGGCTGAGCACGTTGCACTAACTATCAATGAACCTATTGAGAACTCAGGAAATGAGTTGTTAAATATGCTACAACGTTATGAATTATTGGGGATTAAAATCAACGAAATGAACCGCACTATGGGTCTACTGGATCTGGTACCAGAAGTATTTACAGCAGGTGTAGTCAGAAAGATGCAATTTATTCACTGGCTTGTAAAAAAGTCCAGTATGTTGCTTCGTATGCCTGCCCAGCAAACAGTAGGAGCCTGAAAGATAAATTGTTTGTAAAGGGTGTATGAATAGCAGGGTAGCTTACTTTATGAGTATTCTACCCTCACTTCTTTGACCAACTTATTCTAATCAGCATATCATCTATCCAGACTTTGCTAAATACTACTTCTTCTTTAGTTTATCAATTGCCTTTAGTAACCTAATTCGATTCTTAGCACTCAACATCCAGGCAGGTAGTCGACTTTGCAGACTGTTGTTGTGCCAACCATACTGATCTTTACTGCGTTCTCTGAGTCTGGCAGTTATAAACTGCTCTAGGAATGTTAGATGTTTATAGTTATAGGCAAACAAAATTTCTTCTCCTACAACACATTGTAACCATACCGGATAGCGGAAGTAGCAATCTATCGGTTTACCAACCAATATTGCTTTGGGTTCCTCATCGGTCATCCATTGTTGGTTCATACCACAATGTATACATGTCATTCGGGTATGTACTCTATCGTTTGCATCAGAAAGAACTTCTGCACGATTACTACATTTAGGGCATAGAATGTAGATATGATTGATGAAATCATAGACAGAAATAAATCCTGTATGGTAGCGTTTGCCTGAAATCATGATCTCCTGTATAATTCTTTTCTTAACTTATTAGATTCCCATATCTTTTCAAAATTCTATCTTCGCAAAACTAAAAACCATTTTACCACTAAACCTATGCTCAAAAACATACTGACTGTATTTTTCTTATTTATTCTGATTATTCCTGTATTTGGACAAGCTAGCAAAGAAGACTCTGCCTTTGTCAGAGATAACTACACCAAACTGGAAAGGCAAATTACCATGCGGGATGGAATCAAACTCTTTACAGCTATCTATGTACCCAAAGATAAAGCTCAGAAATATCCGTTTCTGATGATGCGGACTCCTTATTCGGTAGGGCCTTATGGAGAAGACAAATATCCTCGTCGTCTGGGAGCTAACTCACTCCTTATGAGAGAGAAATATATTTTTGTATACCAGGATGTACGCGGACGCTATATGAGTGAAGGTAATTTTGAAGAAATGACACCTCATAAGGCAGTTAAAAAGTCAAAAAAAGAAACGGACGAAAGTACAGACACCTATGATACGGTTGAATGGCTGATAAAGAACGTTCCCGGCAATAATGCACGTGTTGGTCTTTGGGGAATTTCCTATCCAGGGTTTTATGCAACTGCTTCGTTACCGAATGCTCATCCAGCTATAAAGGCTGTTTCACCTCAGGCACCTGTGACAGATGAATTTATTGGTGATGATGCATACCACAAAGGAGCCTTTTTTCTGATGGATAACTTTTCGTTTATGAACTACTTTGATTCACCTCGGAAAGGAACTGTTAAAGAGTATGAACAACTATCTCAAGTAGAAATTAAAGATGCTTATGAGTTCTATCTCAATCTGGGGCCACTCAAAAATATAAATCAGCAATACTTTAAGGGAAAGGGTAAAATCTGGAATGAGTATCTGCAAAATGACACCTATAATGAATACTGGAAAGTCCGTAACATTCGTACTCACCTTAAAAATATAAACCCCGCCACACTGGTAGTAGGTGGATGGTTTGATGCAGAGGATTTGTTCGGCGCACTTCGCACCTATGAAGCAATTGAAAGCCAGTCTCCAAACAATAAAAATTACCTGGTGATGGGTCCTTGGACCCATGGTTCCTGGTCACGGGAAGACTGGACACGATATGGTACACACGATTTTGGCCAAAATACAGCTAAGTATTACCGCGAACAGATTGAAACACCGTTTTTCAATTTCTTTCTGAAAGACAAAGGAACCTTTACTCTTCCCGAAGCAACTGTTTTTGAAACTGGTACAAATCAATGGAAACAGTATGAGGCATTTCCTCCTAAAAAAGGAACAGTAAAAGAGTTGTACTTCTTACCTGGAGGCAATTTATCATTTGAAAAAAGCTCAGAACAAACCTCGTTTGAGGAATACATCAGTGATCCATCGAAACCTGTACCCTATGTAGATGGCACTTATTCCAGACGCAATAATGAATATATGACAGATGATCAGCGATTTGCGTCACGCCGTCCGGATGTGCTGGTTTATCAGACAGAGGTGCTTACTGAAGACATTACCCTCACAGGCAAACTAATAGCGGATTTGTTTGTATCTACGACAGGGACTGATGCAGACTTTGTTGTGAAACTGATTGATGTACTGCCTGACAATACACCTAATCCTGCTCCAAATCCCAAAGGTATTCAGATGGCCGGCTATCAACGACTGGTACGGGCAGAGGTGATGCGGGGACGATTCCGAAACAGCTTTGAAAAACCAGAAGCATTTGTGTCTGGCCAGGTGTCGCAGGTAATGTATGAATTACCAGATGTAGCACATACTTTTCCCAAAGGGCACCGGATCATGATTCAGATACAAAGCAGTTGGTTCCCATTGGTAGACCGCAATCCTCAGAAGTATGTAGAACACATCTGGGAGGCTCAGGAAGCAGATTTTCAGAAAGCGACCCATAGACTTTATCACAGTCAGCAATATCCCTCCCATATCAAAGTGACAGTTATCAAATAGTAATTCTGTGATTTACCCAAAAACAATAAGCCGAACTTCACTAGTTCGGCTTATTGTTTTGTACAGATTTCTTTCCTGATTTATTGCCTGATTTCCCATATGGCCGTTTTTTGTGAAACTTCTTTTTTACAGATATAGGAGGGTGATATACGGGTCCCTCGCCTAATTCGGCAGGAAGTGGTACTTTATCAATTTCCCGGCCAATCAACCGTTCAATAGAGGCAAACTTATGCTGATCTTTCTCATTAATCAATGTAATGGCTGTTCCCGTTGTGGCAGCTCTGGCAGTACGACCGATTCGGTGTATATAATCCTCTGGTTCATGAGGCACGTTAAAGTTTACCACTAAGCTAATACCCTCTACATCTATACCTCGCGACAGAATATCTGTCCCAATCAAAACGGGCAGCGTTTTATTCTTAAACTCCCGCAATATCTCATCACGCTCTTTTTGCAACAAATCAGAGTGAAACGCCTTCACCTGAAGGCCAATCTTACGCAGTTCACCTGCAAGGTTTCGTACATCTTCTTTGGTAGAAGCAAATATAACAGCACTGGCATAGCTATCACCCGAAAAAATATGTCGGATTAGTTCTACTTTCTGATGATCAAATGCCAGATAAGCTTCCTGACGAATACCTTCTGCTGGTTTGGAGATAGAGATATTAATCTGTTCAGGCTTTATCAGAATCGTATTTGCCAGTGTCCGAATTTTGGGCGGCATAGTAGCAGAAAACAACAACGTCTGACGTTTTCTGGGCAGATAACTGATAATCCGGATAATATCATCATAAAATCCCATATCCAACATCCGGTCAGCTTCGTCCAGAATCAAATGCTGTAATCGGGAGAAGTCAATCGCTTTCATCTGTAATAAAGCAATCAGGCGGCCAGGAGTGGCTATCACAACATCACTGCCTTCCAATAACGCCTTCTGCTGCTGGCTCCAGGCAGCACCATCCCCACCTCCATATACAGAGATCGAGCTAACACCCGTAAAATATCCTAATCCTTCTACCTGCTGATCAATCTGAGTTGCCAGTTCACGGGTAGGCGCCAGAATGAGCGTATTCAAATGCCGCTTATCTTCGGGGGCTCTCACAATTTTATCAAGGATAGGCAGCAAATAGGCAGCTGTTTTTCCTGTACCTGTCTGGGCACAAGCTATTAAATCCTTGTTTTCTAAGATAAGAGGAATGCTTTGTTCTTGTATGGGAGTTGGCTGAGTAAAGCCCATTGCGGTCAACCCCTCTGCCAGTCTTGTATCGAAATTAAAATCCTGAAAAGTCAATGCTGAGTTTATTTTATACTTAAGAGATTATACACTTGTTGTTTTTGTATGATTCAAATACCCTACTGCTCGAAAGATTAAAACAACCAGTTATGGCTGGTATTTGACAAATATATAACATTCTCTCATAACAATATAGTTCTCGCTATAACAAGTATCTCTTTTACAATATTTTAGAAATCTCATTTTAGGAAATATGCTCAATTTCCTTTATTCTCTCTTTCAAGCTGATAACGTATCACTTTTCCATTCTTAATCGTAACTACTAGGAAGAGTGCTTCCGGTGTATAGTTTAAATCATTCTCTAAAGGTTCTTTATTCATAGATAGATCATAAATTAATTCGTTGCCAGTTGTGTCTGTTTCGCCTAGTAAATCAACTACTTCGGATTTGGTTTTACCCTGCAAATGCATCTGGTCTATACTATCACGAGTCATATCATAAATAGATTCATTCAATTGCTGACTAAGGTTGCTGTGTCCTTCTAACTCATTTGAAATGCTATACCAGATAAATCCCATTACCAGCAGAAATATCAGTAATGGGGTAAGTATCAAGCTGGTAACAAATGCTCCAATTCGAATCTTTTGCGCATTAGATAATTTCATCCCCCGACGGATCACGTAATAACTCATCTGGTAGGCAAGGAAACCTGTTGCCAATAGAATTGTGATGAGTAGCAGTATACCTTCAGGCGAAATACCTTGTATGCTAATGCTAATGATATCACTACCTGGTGATTGTTGGCTACTATCACTCTTAAACTCCTTCAAAATAGTATACAAAACCAGTCCCACTATGACTAGCAAAATCAACAGTGGAGTAAGAATAAAGGTAGCAACAAGTGCACGAAAACGAATTTTACGAATGTTGGTTAGGCCTGTCCATTTGCGGATTACATAAACACAACCCTTGTATATAGCCCATCCGATTAACAGTAAAATTATAAGAAGGATAATCATCTCTTTTAGAGTAAGAGAGGACTCAAATCCAAGAGGAATAAGAGTAGGCATGGATATCTCCGAAAACATATAACAAACTCAGTAAAACTTTTGATTAGCTGTAAATCTATCAAAAGTTTTACTGGATCTTCAGAGACATTAACAGACTTACTACAAACTTTTTGTTACCTGTTTCATTTTGGCTAGCGCATTCTGTGCAACCAGCAAAGCATCCTGAGCATAGTAATTCTTATTGAATACTTCCAGTGAGATAACCAATGGACGATCAGTTGGGGCCAGAGCTTGTAAAATACGACCAATCGGAGCTACGCCATCGCCTGTGTAAACACGGTCGCCATCGGTAATGGTAGAAGGATTGGCAGAGGCAGCATAATCATTGACATGAAAAACTTCAATGCCCGTTTTGCCAATTAATGGCAAACTATCTAGGCTGGAACCTCCTTTGAACAAATGATACACATCCAGTAACATACGGGCAGAAGGGTGTCCGCTTTCAACAGCAACATAGGATACTTCACTTAAACGACTCAGGTTCTGTGAAAAGCCCCATAGTTCTAATTGAGGTATTACAGTCATCTTGACGCCTAGTTCCACAATAGTTCGGTAACGTTCTGCTGCACGTTTCAGATCCAGGCCGGGTACTTGTGTTGCTCCCATTGGTGGTGCTGCAGTACGATGGCATCCCAGTTGAGCAAGCCTATCCATTTCGCGTTTAAGCTGCTCTACACCCTTTTGCCGTGTAGTCTCATCATCGACAATCCACTGAGCAAATCCGATGGCGTTTTCAATTGTCAGTCCCAGATCAGAGATGCGTTTTCGGGCATCTGACAATGACCCACCTTTATCAAGATAAGTTTGCAGAGAGTCCATCCAGATTTCGACTGAACGAAAGCCTGCCTTGGAAGCCACTTCCAATTCTTTGACAAATCCGAGGTTTTGTCCCCGAATAGTACTCATATTCAGGCTGTATATAAAGTTGGGCTTTGCGGTAGCTTCGATGGGTTGCAAGTCAGGCAGTGCAGAAAGACCCATTACTGCACTTAGCTGCTTGAGGTGTGTGCGACGGTTCGTCTGAGGTGAGGACATAATTACTACAGGTGTCAGATTATATAAACAAGATTACTACTTTTTCCGGTTTTAGTATAACTTATTTAATACTTTTCGCAGCCGTCTTTGTATAAATTATTTCAGACCGATCTCTTTTGTAAACGAAAGGCTTTAGGACTCATGCCTTTATACTTTCGGAAAATTTTATTGAGATGACTCTCATCAGTAAATCCTAATTCATAGCCTATCTCTGAAATAGTGCGGTCACTGTACAACAAGCGGGTTTCAATCAGTTTCAGTTTGTATTGAAGAATGTACTGTTGCAGAGATTCACCCATTTTCCGTTTAAAATAAATTCCAATGTAGTTGGAAGAAAGATTAAACTGTTCTGCTAGGTGTTGAATACGAAGCTTCTCCGGTTCATATATATACCGTCTTACATACGTAGTTAATTCGGTCAGCAAATCACGATCGGGTTGTTTTACTGCTTCTTTCTTTACTATAATATTTCGGGCTATGATATCCAGCATGCTTTTAAGACAGTTTTGTACAATGCTTTCTGAGTACATTTTCCTAGTATCTGACTCATGTAAAAGCACTTCCAGCAGTTGTGTTACTAGTATTCTGTCCTGTTCGTTTCTGAGTACATCACCCGGAAGCAGATTATGTGTATGCAGTATAAATTCAAGCTGTCGAAACCACTCATCCTGCTCTGGTAAAAATCCATTACTTTTCAGATATAGCTCAGTAAATTTCAAATAACAAAACCGGGTAGTTGTTTCTATTTCAAATGTATGATAGTCACCTGGTGTCAATAAAAACACATTTCCTTCTTTGTATGGAAAGCGATTGTCATTTATTGTATGCCATCCATTGCCATTTTGAATAAAAATAATCTCAAAGTAGGTATGATTATGCAAAGGATGTTTCCATTCTGTTGTTTCAAACCGGGAAATCTTAAATAGTTCGTATTGTTTGTAAGTCTTCATACAACCTAAAGATCGCGAACAAAGATACCAATTTATGATGGATTTTTACCAGAAGCCTCAATCTGCCAGGCTCTACCTTTGTACTATCACAATCAAAACAAACTTTATGGAAACCAACAATCACGAACTTGCCTATTTACTGCTAAGAGCTACTTTAGGAGTAAATTTCTTTTTACATGGCTTTATACGCATTTACAATGGTGTATCCGGATTCAAAGAGTGGATGATTAAAAACTTTGAAGGCACATTGCTTACATCAGGACTTGTATCACCATTTGCCTCTATTCTGCCCTATCTGGAAGCCCTGCTAGGACTTTTGTTACTGACAGGCCTGCTTACACGTCTATCTCTCACAACGGGATTCCTGTTGATGATCTGTCTTATTTCAGGTTTGTGTATCAAGCAGGACTGGCATACAGTAGGAATTCAGATGATCTATGTGATCTTTTTCTTCATTCTAATCTGGAATCTCCAATTCAATCGTTATTCATTGGATAAACTTTTTTCTATTAGATAGAGATACATAAAGGTTTATGGAAACTCGCAGACATTTTTTATCTAAAACTTCTATGGCAGGAGCACTTACTATGTTATCTGGCTCTCCATTGTCTTATCTAGATCTAGTTGCTCCATCTTCGGACTCAGCGTCTTTCTGGCCAGATAATACCCGACTAGTGATTTCACTTTCGATGCAGTTTGAAGCAGGCGGAGAACCTGACTTTGGAGCGGATAGCCCATTTTCAGGCAATTCTCTTCCAGCTGGCGTACCTGATCTGCCTGCTCGTACATGGTTTGCCTATGGCTACAAAGAAGGCATTCCCAGAATGCTTGATCTATGGGATAAGCACCAGATTAAAGTTACTTCTCATATGGTTGGCCAGGCCGTGTTAAATCATCCAGCTTTAGCAAAAGAAATCGTAGACCGTGGACATGAAGGGGCAGCACATGGTATGTCCTGGACACCACAGGTCACAATGTCAGCCAGTGAAGAAAAAGCTTTTGTTGCAGCAGGTATGGATGTGATCAAAGAGGTCACCGGACAAACACCTGTTGGTTACAATTGTAACTGGCTGCGTAGAAGTGTCAATACACTAAATGTATTGCAGGAACTTGGCTTTCTGTATCATATTGATGATGTAAGTAGTGACGAACCATTTATTTCAACTGTCAATGAAAAAGACTTTGTGACAGTTCCCTATACCCTCCGTTGCAATGATATTCTGCTAATGGAAGGGCGCCATTTTTCCAGCCGTCATTTTGCTGACCAGCTTAAAGATGAGTTCACCTGGCTATATGCCGAGTCAGCCACCAAACGCCGTATGATGTCAGTGAGTTTACATGATCGTATTGGAGGCACTCCTGCTATGACTCAGGTAATGCATGAGTTTATCAGTTTTGTCAAAAAGCAGAAAGGTGTCCGGTTTAAGCGAAAGGATGAGATTGCTCGTTTTGCATTACAGGATAAACACACACTAAGAAATCAATAAAACAGAGAAATAGAGAATTTATATCCAAGGATTTGCAAGCTTCATAAGCTTCTTGCAAATCCTTGACTATTTCTATTCATTACCAAAAACCTACGATCACTAAAGAAGTCCAACTCTCAATCTGATCCAGATTCTGTTTTAGGAATAATCAAACATGACAAATCTATGGAGTTTACTACTCTATTATTAGCTCAGTTATATCTGGACTTCTGGTTAGCAGAAGCATTTAGATAATAAGGTTCTAACTGGCTATAAGTAAATCTGGAAATTTCAATGGATGAAACAGAAGGCTCACCGACAGTAAGCTTTTTAGTAGTAAAAAACAGAATCTTTTTCTCTTTAACATCTACAATGTCTTTCCAGGGAATAAGAACAGGAGGATGAAACAGTCTGAAAAACAATATAGGTCGCATGTACAGTCCTTCTTCATTGCACTTGAGAGAAAGACAATTTTTGTAATTTACTCTATTAATTCTGGCGGTGATAATGCCAATGTGCTTTCCCTCAAATGGGGAATCATTTCGATAACTAGAAGCAAGTCGTGCCCATCCGAACTGCGAAATAAGGAAGATAACTCCCACAAATATTGACACAAAGAAAACAGGAAAAACAAGAATGAGAATACTAGGGAATGACTGTTCCATATCTATTAGTAGTCAGTAGGTTATAAACTGCCTGCCTCTGGCCAGTTTCGCCAGTCATTATTGGGTGGAAGTGTGGGTTTCCATAAAGTGGTATCTTTCGTAACCAATATCTTTGCTATCATCTGAAACGTTTCATAAGTGCTGGGGCGGGTATCTTCACCATACGGATTAGAATCATATATTTCCCAGTAGGTTTTATGGTGCCATTTATCAATTGTCATCAGTTTAGGCAGAGCATTGGGTAAATATTTACGTATTTCTGATTCAGAAGCCCGAAACAGTTTTGGGTGTTGCTCATCCAGATAGCGGGTTAATGCTACGAAATCAATCTGGTGATCAGGATTGTCGTAATCACGAATCTCAATGCCTTTCGCTTTGTACTTATTCTTATCCTGTTCGATAGGGAGTTGTTTTCCCCTTATAGTTATAAATTTTGTACTAGGGTCAACTAATTCAAAACCCTTGCAGATATTTTTGAAGTCCATTTCGGAAAACAATTCAACACCTGTATTATTGAAACCTAATGTGTCCTCTTCCATAGCTAGGCAGTTGGAATAATAGCATATGTCTATTTCCATACTCAAGCTTCTATTGCCATATCCTGTCTTTTCCATTACAATTGCCCAACGAGATTTATCCGCAAAAAGAGTAGTCCGACTACCTGCTGTATGAAAATACCCGTGCTCCAGATCAAGAAAAAATTTATTCTCTGTTTCATCCAGCTCATGAAGAATATCTTGTTCAGTATACATAGTGTGTTGGGTCCGCTGTTGGCAACTTACTGATAGCAATAAGCCAATGATAAGCAAATATTTCATAAAATGTAAAAGGCCATAGTGGGCCTCTTATCAAAAAATTCCATTATGTATTCTGAATAAAATAACAGGCAACTCTCGAAGTTGGCTCAAAAAATACATATAACGTTCCATCTCCCCAGAAGTTTAGAGTTTCATAATATTTTCTATCCCATTCTTTTTCAGGTGTAACATTAGTTCGTTTTGTTTTTATGCCTCCATCAAGCTGGCATAAAAACCTCATCAACTTTCCAGACTTTGGACAAATCGGGTACTCAGGATATTGAACCCAATTGGGTATTCCAGCATATCCATCTCCAAAAGGATCAAAGCTTTCCACAAAATCAAATGCCATCTCATGAAAGACAATTTCTGTGTTTTGATCCAGCTCATCATATGATGTATCCGCACTTTCCACCTCGTCTTGATTTAGTAATACAGGATGTAAAGGATCTGAGTAATCAAGAAATACATTTTGGATGTTCAAATAAATAGGACATGTCAAATGTAATTGGAAAGGCAACCATTGAAAGTTGACATCTTCATTATTTATATATCCCAGATATTGGAAAGGAACTATACAATTGGCCTCTGGCAGTACAAAATTGGCAGGTACTTCTCCTCCAAGCTGGTGTAATCCCTCAGATGCTTCAACCAATTGCACTATTCGATGAGGTTCAAAGGCAGGCAAAGGTAAACCTAATTCATGCTTCTGTAAGGCTAGTTCTTTTCTTTCTCCGTCAGTGTACTCATATGCCTGAATGAGTTTCTTGTCTTCAAAAACAAGTTCAGTTCCAGAATAAATAGCCAAAATTGTCTCTTTGTCTGTAGCCTGAGTAATCACAAAATTTTCAAATTGTTGCTTATCATTAAAGCTTATCTCCCAACCTGCCAGGTAAACCCTATCCAGATTATCCGCAGATAGAACGTCTTGTTTAATAATGTCTTGCTGGCTGGTCTCCAAAGGCTCGCTTTCTATTTCAAGAGGTAAGTATGATTTACATTCAGATACAAGGTCTTGAGGTAGAAATTTTTGATATAGTTCTAACAAATGACTTTTTATCTCCAGTAAATACCATTTATTCTCTTCTTTAATCGCTAATAACTTATTGGCAACTTTCGCAAATATGGAGCTATTTTCTTCATTGTAAGAAACATTAGACTCTCCATATCTTTCCTTAAATCCTATATAGATAAATTTCTCAAAATCGGCATTTTTCTTTTGCTTGTGCCGTTGCTTTCGATTACGAGCTATGTCATGCTCAGTAAACTTCCATACAGTTGTATTTGTCGTTTGAAACAAGACATAGACAACTTCATTTATGACATATTGTTTATCTATTGATATTATCTCAAAATTATCAAACGATATCTCTAATGATTTATCTTTCTGACTAGCATTCAAGCTTTTAAGAAGCAGATCTTTCGAAATATAATCAAATAACTTTGGATAGATAAATGCTAGCATTTGAGCATTATCTTTTGCAAGTATAGTTTGGGTATATTGTGTATACAGCTCAGTTACTTCTTCTAAGAGCATTATATTCATAACAGATTTTATTGACATACTGAGCTGGAAGCTAGATTATCTAGCACAATAGCGAAGTTTATCATAACCAACGTTTTCGCTTAAACCAGATATAAATGCCCAACGAAATAGCTACCATGGCGCCTAGTGATATTGGATATCCCCACTTGTGCCTTAGTTCTGGCATATAATCGAAATTCATCCCGTAAATACCTGCAATAAAGGTAAGAGGCATAAAAAATACCGAAAAAATTGTGAGGACTTTTACAATGTCATTGGTACGCTGGGCAGATAGAGAAATGTATACATTCAACAAGTTACTGATATCATCCAGTAACTGGGCGTAGGCTACTTCCAGCTTGGTATGCAAATCCCTGACATCTTGCAGGGCGGCGGTATCTCTGGGAGTAGTAGTAATTTTAGCTAATACATCACGGGTCACAAATAGGATGCGCTGACAGATACTAGCTTTTCGTTTCAATACATAGAGTCGTTGTTGCAGATCCGGAATGCGTTCTTTTAAAAACACTCGTCGTTCCAGTGTATCTACCTGACTCACCAAAGCTTCGGCTTCTTGTTCATATGTATGCAACACATTCCATACTACTTTCACAACAGCCTCTTCAGGAGAAGTTACATAGCCTGTATCTACATATTTCTCTTTAATCTCATCTATAAAGGGGATCTGACGGCGATGAATCGTGAGCAGAAACCCGTTGTTATAAAAAAATCCTATTTTGGAGGAGAGTTCCTGCACCGTATGTATATCATGCTTGCCAGCCTCACCATTTTTTGCCCCACCATTGCGTGGACTATAAAAACGTACAATGATAAACTTATAGGCCCCTGTATTTTCATATTTAGGAAGGTGATCAGGTTCCAGACAGTCTTTGATTGCATAATGAGGTAATCCAAACTCATTTGCAATCTCCTGGATTTCCTCAGGGTCTGGCTGAGTAATGTCCATCCAGCGAAAACCAGATAAAGCAACTACATCCAGGTCGCTTTTTTCTGTACAATGATTATCTAATAGACAGCGAATCATATCTCAATGATACAGCATAAAACATAATCTCACAAATTTCCACACCCTTCATAACCTATACAGGCACAGTCTCTAGATCTTTTGATCCTTCTTCTGCATCTGAGGGTGGTTCAGGCTGTACTTTTTTACGTACTACCCAATAGTATAGTGGAGGAATCAGAACAGGAGCAAACAATAAAGTAGATGTTAATCCTCCAATGATTACGGTAGCCAATGGCCGCTGGACATCTGAACCGATTCCTTTAGATGTCGCAGCTGGTACCAATCCAATAATTGCTACCACCAGAATGGATAAAATAGCCCGAAGCTGATGAACAGAGGCATGAATGATTCGATCATCCAGATCTATATGTCCATACCCTACTTCCCTGTTAATTGCCGATACCAGTAACACTCCGGCCATTACAGAAATACCAAAGATAGATACAAACCCTACCCCAGCAGATACATTAAAGTGATAATCACGCAGCCAGAGCGCTACAATGCCCCCTGCCAATGCAAAGGTGATACAAGCCATTGTAACCAAGGTATGGCTAAATTGCTTGAAAAGCATAAACAGAAACACAAACACTACAATAATCGTCAGTGGAATAGTGACAATCAACTGTTTGCCTGCACGTCCCAAGTTTTCGTATTGTCCGCCATAGATGACCTCATACCCTTTGGGAACATGTATAGTCTGATTGATTTTCTGGCTTACTTCTGCCACAAATCCGCCCTGGTCTCGTCCCCGAATATTCGTCCGAACAGTCACCATACGTTTGCTATTGAGACGATAAATATTAGTTTGCCCAGCTACAAAACGGATATCGGCCAGTTGTTGCATTGGGATTAATGCACCTGTAGCAGAAGGAACCTGTATCTTTTGAATATCATTGATGCTTCCTCTGTTTTCAGGCAGATATCGGATTACAACATCATACCGCTTGGTACCATCATACAACGTAGAAATAGTCTTACCTCCAATTGCTGCTTCAATCATACGTTCGATGTCTGATACATTGATCCCAAACCGAGCAGCATTCTCTCTATTTATTGCAATTGCCAACTGATCCTGAGTACCTTCCTGTTCAATATTCACAGAAGCGGCTCCAGCAGTGCTACGTACAATTGCCGCAATGCTATCCGCTTTAGGACGCATTAGTTCCAGATCTTCACCCACTATAGAGATTGCCAGATCCGCAGCACTTCCGGTTACTATCTCCATTACCTGATCAATAATGGGCTGTCCGGATGAGAAAAAAGCTCCTGGAAAACGGTTCTGCAAACGCGTCTGCATTTCCTGAAGAAGTTCTTTTTTGGAAACACTGTCTGCCCATAAACTATAGTCCTTCAATCCAATCAGTATCTCTGTACGGTTAGTTGGAAAAGGATCTGTACCATCATCATTGCGTCCCGTCTGGGTTATGACATACGACACGGGTTTATATTCAGAGACAATTTTGCGTATTTCGGGAGCAAGTTTCGCGTTTTCCTGGATAGTTACTCCAGCAGGCATAAACGAACGCACGAATATAGATCCTTCGTCCAACTCTGGCAGGAACTCTGTTCCCAGGCTCCCTCCTACCAGAATTAATAGTATCACTACACCAAATCCACCTAATACAATTGCACGGGGTTTCTTTAGGAAAGATACTAGTGTCTTATGATACATTTTATCCAAAAAGTCCAGTACCAGATTTTTATGTTCTTTTAATGGTTTGGTAGTAGAAGTCAACGATTTCTTATAGGCAAATGAAATCAGTACCGGAATCAATGTCATAGCACAAACCATAGAGCCAATCACGGCAAAAGCTAGTGTCAAAGCCATTGGTGAAAATAGTTTTCCCTCTACCCGAGTCATTAACAGAATAGGCATATAGGCCAGGATAATAATTGTGACAGAGAAAAATATCTCACGTCCTACTTCCTGAGCGGCGGACATGGTAATGCGAATAATACCCTCTCGTTTCTCTGCATCAGTTGCTGTCCGGTATTTACGGATTAGATGTTCCGCCATAACGCAGGCTCCGTCTACAATAATCCCGAAGTCAATAGCACCCAGTGACAGCAGGTTTGCAGGAATCCCACTGATCTTCATCAGAATGAAGGCAAATAACAAAGAGAATGGAATAGTGATGGTCACTACCAGAGCTGCCCTCCAGCTTCCCAGAAACAAAATCAGTAAAATAATCACAATAGACACTCCCTCAAACAGGGTATGCCCTACAGTCTCTAATGAGTGATTGATCAGAAAGCTTCGGTCATAGAGTACACGTAGTTTTACTCCTTCAGGTAGCTGTTGCGTCTCCAACGTCTCAATTTGCTTTTTCAGCTTTCCTAATACTTCACTGGGGTTTTCTCCTCTTCTTAGCAAAATAATACCTTCTGTAGCGCTACCCACGTCTAGTCCCTCAGAAGGCACTGCATAGCCCATAATACCAGAAGGTGGTGGTGGAGCAACCTCAACAGAAGCTACATCCCGCACGAATACAGGGACACCACTTACAGCAGTAAGTACAATATTTTCTATATCGTTCTCTGTCTTGATAGCCCCTAATCCACGAATAGCAAATCCCTGTCCTCCTCTTTCAATCACATTGCCTCCTGTATTCTGGTTGTTCTTCTCAATAGCATCTATCACATCTGGCAGTGTGAGATTATACTTATGTAACTTATCTGGAGATGTTAGAACATGAAATTGCTTCATGGGTCCGCCAAAGGTTGTTATATCTGCAATACCTGGCACCTGGAGTAAGTAGGGGCGGATTATCCAATCCTGCAAATCCCGTAACTGCATAGGAGTATAAGTAGGCGGAGCTTCCACTACATACCGATAAATCTCACCAACAGCAGTGGTAAGTGGAGCCAGTTCAGGATTCACACCATCCGGAAGTTCGGCAGTTGCCAGTCGTTCATTGACTTGCTGGCGTGCAAAATAGTCATCTGTGCCATCCTGAAATGTAAGCTGCACAACAGAAAGTCCAAAGATAGTACGAGACCTGCGATCCAGCACACGAGGCACATTATTAAGGGCGCGTTCAATAGGAATAGTCACCTGTTGTTCTACTTCTTCTGCTGCCCGGCCTGGATAGGTAGCAATCACAATCACATTGGTATCTGCAATATCCGGATAGGCTTCAATCTTGAGCATGGTAAAGCACCAGTATCCGACACCCATCAGCACCAGGCTGATAGCAATTACTACCCATCGGTTGGTGAGGGCAAAAACAAGTGTATTACGAATCATAAAGGGTAAGTCTTAGAATGTTCGTTACCAGATTTCCACCTGGTGAGTAATAATCAGGCCATGAGACATTTCACGACGCAAGAGGGTCAGCACCTGACGAACTTTCTCATCCTGATCGATAAAGGTGATTAGAACAGGTGGCTCATCAAATGAAAACAGTGAATGAGGATCTGTGATATGTTGGTTCGGGCCAAATCCGGCAATTCCCTCAAATACTGTCGCCCCTTCTATCTTATGGATGATCAGGAATTCAAGTATATATCGAAATAATAAACGGGAGTCTTTTCGCTCACCTTTATCAATGAAAATCTGAGCCTGTAACATACTAACCAACTTTTAGTAAGATGAAGTACTGAAATTCGAATGATAATACTATTAATAGCCGAATGATAGACCTTTCAGTTGCATAGCACCTTCAGTTACTACCTTATCGTTAGCAGCTAGTCCATTGTATATAATAATAGAAGAGCCCAGTTGTTGCCCTGTCATCACAGGTCTTCGTTCAAAGGTGTGTTTATCTTTTTGCACAAACACATAATCCTTGCCCTGTACAGTCACTAAAGCCTCTTTGGGAACAGAGATATAATTTCCCTCGGATACATCAAACTGAACTGTAGCAAACATGCCTGCACGTAGTTGTGCGTCAGGATTTACAATGCTGATGCGCATTTTTACCATCCGGGTTACATTGTCTACTACATTGCCAATGCTCTCTACTTTTCCTTTGTAAGGTTGGTTAGGAAGTGACGTGAATACAACTACACATAGATCTCCCTCTTTTACTTTTCCAGACTGATTTTCCGGCATTTCACATATCATCCAGACTGTACCATTTTTTGCATTAAGCAGCATTTCAGGTTGAAAGCCTGCCAATCGAAGCATCGCTTCATGTTCAATCTCTGCAGCCTTTTCATTAGCCAGATTGGTTTCTTCCATCGCCAGAGCAGTTTGAGCCTCCAACACCTCTTTACCAGATGCAGCGCCATTGGCTTGTAAGTCTTTCGCTCTTTCCAGTTCAATACGTTTTTGACGGATATTCACATTACGGATTCGCTGAATATTGATTGTATGTTGAAGCAATTGGGTATAGTTGGCAGTCAAATCTGAATTATCAAACAGTACCAGATTTTGACCTGCATTTTTATCGGAACGAACCACTGTAGCCACTACGCGGGCAGGAGCCTTGAGATCAGCCCGCTGGCTGGAACTCTCGATAACTTTTCCCTTAAAGAAGTCGGACTCTTTTTCATTAGAAAAGACAATAGTCTGCCCTCCATCTTTCACCTGTGGACGGCTAACTTGCTGTACAGGTGCTTTTTCACTTTTTTTACTGCAGGCCGTAATCCATAGACAACCGACCACTATAAGTATTAAATGTTGGAGTTTCATAAAATAGTCACTAAAAGAAGTCATACAAATTACAGTTGACTGATCAGCCCTGACACAGACAACAATTGCAAATAACTCTGACGATAACCGAGTACGGTATTATAGTACAGTTGTCTGGTATCAACCCAGGACCGCTGCGCTTCCAGAAAATCAATAATGCTGGTTCCTCCACGCAGGTAAGCATACCGAACTGTGTTCAACACCTTATCTGACTGATTAAGGATAGTCTGAAAACGATCTACGTTCTTTCGCTGAACCTGGTAATTATCATAGGCCGCCCGTAGCTCGGTTTGTATCTGGATAGTTACAGCTTTCTGGTTCTGGATAGCCTGTTCACGCACTATTTTCGACTTCTGTATTTCCCCTTGATTCCGGTTAAAAAACGGCAGGTCTATAGTGCCAAAGAAGCCCAGATAGGGAACTGAATTCTGAGGGTTCCAGATTATACCTATTTGCGGCTGAGGTATTGCCAGAGACTTCTGCAACCGGATATTTACTTCAGAAGCATTAATGCCAGCCTGAGCTACAGCCATATCTGTACGTCTGGAGAGTGTCTGATTAAGCAAACTGTCAAACGAAAGAGTAATAGGTATACTCTCTATCGGTACAGAGAAGGCAATGTCCAGACTGTCTGTTGTACCAAGCATAAATTTTAACTGCGACAGTTCATTCACATATTCTTGCTGTGAGGTACTTAACTGTAAGGCATATTGCTCAGCCAGCAATTCCGTTCGGGTCAGATCGTTTAGTGTTATAACCTGATTTTTCAGACGATTGGTATTAATTCGTACCAGACTATCTGCATTGGTCTTTGCCTGATTAATCAATTCTTTATTCACCCTTAATAACCATACATCCAACCACTTCTGAGCCACATCCAGACTAACATTCCGTTCCTGATCAGCCAATACCTTCTGGCTGTATGTATAATTCTGCGTACTTAACTCTATTTTATTTTGTCGCTGCCCCGGCCACTGGATAGTTTTGGTAAGCTGCCACCAAATCTGCTGGTTATGGCGATTCCAGATAGAAGTCCCTTCCGGATACAAACTTTGTCTGAGCAGAAACAAAGACTGGTTATTCAAACTCAGATTGGGTCGCAGTGTAGCTGTGATTTGATCACTCTGAGCAATACCTAGATTATAACCAGCTACCTTCAGTGTAGGATTATTGCTACGGGCCTGCTGTACAGCCTCAGCCATTGAGAGAACACTCTGTCCCCATACCCGGCTGCACAGCAATAGAAAAGCAATGACATAAGAAAAAAGAGGCTTCATATACACTACAAAAGCTACAGGTAAAACATTTTCAGCCTTGCTCAAAATAAATCTTATCAGCTCATTCAACTCTGTTGGCTGATATCTTCAACATCTGCACATTTGACAAAAAAGGATAGTTCTGAGCTGATTCATCAACACAGGCAAATGTACAGTAAGACTCTACTGCCGGGATTAGAAAGTTGTTAGAATACTATTAAAATGTAATTAAGATTCAGGTTTATATTCCTTAGGAGTGACATTAGATAGAGCTTTTAGAGAGAGCGATCTTTAATCTCATAAAAGACAGATGTATACTATAGATGAGGTATCTTTACGATAAATGTTGTACCGGAACCAGGTTGCGAAGAGACGAGAACGATTCCGTGATGAAGAGAAATAATCTTTTGAACCAATGACAATCCAATTCCATTCCCTGTAATAGTGGGATGATCTTTTCCTCTATAGAAGGGTTGAAATATGTATGGTAGATCTTCTGGAGAAATCCCAATACCATGATCTTTAAATTCCAGTACAGTAAACTGCTGCGAGTAGCTGATTCCTACTGTCACATGTTGATCAGCAGAGAATTTGCATCCATTTTCAATAAGATTAGCAAAAGCAACCTCCAATAGGTACCAGTTACCATTTACAGAAATCCATTCATCTTGTTCTGGTTCATTATGAAACTCAAAGCTGGCTTTATAATCAGGTTGTTGTTTGAGTACTTTTTGTTGGGCATCTAGTAGCAACTCATCCAGACGAAGGGGCTTAAATGCAATTTCGGTTTCGTCATAACTTGCTTTGGCAAAATCTAGCAAATCATTAGACAACCGCACTAGTTTCTGAGCATCATCCTGTGTACGCTGCACCACCTGTTGATATTCTGCCAGTGAACGATCTCTAGAAGATGCCAAGCCTAACTCTGCAACAATAGCAGCAAGAGGGGTTCGTAATTCATGCGAAATATGAGAAACAAATGCTTTCTGAGCATTAAACGACTGCTCCAGACGATCCAGCATCCGGTTAAACGTAATCCCCAGTTCTGCAATTTCGTCTTTCCGGTTACCCTCCTGTACACGTAGATTCAACTTGGTTGCCGAAATATGTTCTACCTCCTGCACTAATTGAGATACAGGCTGTAATGCTTGCCAGGCTAGAAACTGAGCCGCAAGAAATATAAATACAGTACTAACCAGACACGTTATCAGTAGTATAATCCCCAATCTGTGTAACTTGGCAAACCCATAAGCATCATATGCAGCCGCAGTAATCAGATAAGGTTTTCGGTTATGATAATAAATAAATCCAATTGCCTGCTTTCCCTGCTCATAAAAGTGTATCTGCTTTTTCTGCTCGATCTTCTGCATCATTTCAGGAGTTTCTTTAATTAGATCACTTTCTACCGCATCGTGATACAACAAGGTATGTGTTGAGTCGAAAATGGCTACTTCTTCACGGGAAAGAGCATTGGGCGTATTATCATAAATGATCTGCAAAGTTTTAGGCGACACTCGGGCATTCAATAGTAAATCAGCTCTGGTGATAGCCTGTTGTCTGATACGTTTAAAAAATTCCTCTTCTCGATTATCTGAATACGCCAGATAAATCACCAGAGCAAACGCCACTAATAACATAGCTATCACAGCTGTAAACAGCAAGGTGAGCCGGGTACGAATTTTCATGTCAGGGGTTCTTCTCTGAAAATAAATCCCATCCCTGTCTTGGTATGAATGAGTTTTACATCAAAGTCTTTATCAATTTTTTTTCGAAGATAATTGATGTATACATCAATAAAGTTAGTTCCTGTATCAAAAAATGTATCCCATACCTTCTCAGCAATTTCTGTCCGGGTTAATAAACGGCCTGCATTACGCATCATATATTCCAATAACTTATATTCCTTGGGCGTAAGCTGGATGGATTTTCCACTCCGTGTTACAGTTTTTGTATCCACATTCACTTCCAGATCTGCATACTTCAATAAAAATCCCAGACTTTGTGCATCCAAGGAACTTCTATTCAAACGTGCACGTATGCGTACATACAACTCACGCAAGTCAAATGGCTTAACCAGGTAATCATCTGCACCAGCATCAAATCCCTCCACTTTATCATCTGTAGTACCTAGTGCAGTAAGCATAATAATAGGAAGAGAGGACCTGATCTTACGAATCTGCTGGCACAATTCCAATCCATTTATCTTTGGTAAGATGATATCTAGAATTACCAGCGTAAATTCTTGTTGCTGTATCAATCTCTTGCCAGTTTGCCCATCATAGGCGAGAGTCACAGAATAACCCTGTTCTTCCAATCCTCTTTTAATCAGCTCCGCCACTCTTTCATCATCTTCAACAACTAAAATATTCATATAGGTTAAGACTGTATTTCTACAAAGGTTGCAAATAGAATTTGAATCAGACAACTATTGTTCATTAGTTTATACCAGAGCTATATAACTTTAGTAGCAAACTATCCACAAACAAAAAAGTCTGACTAAAATAGCCAGACTTTCATGTATTTACTGTAATGTATCTCCTATGCTGCCATTGAGGACTCTGAGCTGTTTTGATCAGCATGTAACAACATACGAGTGCCTGATAACAAAATACCTAAACCACAGAAAGCACACAAAGCCATCATTAATACCATAGGAAAGGCAGTATTATTGTGCATCACACTTACTCCGGCAGAAACTAGTCCTCCCATAGCCATACGAAAACTACCCATCAATGCAGCGGCGGTACCTGCCTGACGGGCAAAAGGTGCCAGTGAGAGAGCAGATGTATTAGGGTTGATAATTCCCTGTCCGGTTAAAAACAGAAACAGTAATCCTATCAATTCATACTTTCCAAACAGATTATAGCTAACACCTGTAATCATAATTGCTCCGATAATCACTTGTCCGATGAGAGCTGTAGCAATTAGTTGTTCGCTTTTAAAGCGTCTTAGTAAAATATGATTTAACTGAGTCGGTCCAATCATAGCGAATGCCAGAAAAGCAAATATCCATCCATATTCCTGTTCACTTACCTTATACAGGTTCATAAACACATCTGCTGATCCGGCAATGTACGCAAAGGGTGCAGAAGTGGCAATCCCACCTACCAACGCATAAATCAAAAAAGTAGGCTGTTTGATTACACTAAGAAAGTTATTAATTACCGATTTTGGACGAAGTGACAAGGAAGTATCTGGAGGGCTACCACTAGGCAATTTATATCGGATGCCTAACAACATAATAGCTGTAATGGCAGCCAGAATCACGAACACCCAATGCCAACTCAATACAGATGTTAGATATCCTCCTACAGTTGGTGCAATCATAGGTGAAATTGCAATAACCAACATAATTGTAGAAAGTACCTGAGCAATTTTCTCAACTGGAAATATATCCCGAACTAATGCCTGTGAAGCCACAATTCCTACACAACCTCCCAAAGCCTGTAAAAAACGCATTACAATCAGAGCTTCAACAGATGTAGTCATAGCACATCCCAGTGAAGCCAGGGTATAAAGACTCAATCCTACATATAAAGGATTTTTACGTCCGAACCGATCCAGTAATGGACCGTATATCAGTTGCCCAACAGAAATACCCACCAGATAGGCAGTCAATGACAACTGCACATTGGCAATAGAAGTATGTAAATCTTCTGCAATAGCTGGAAATCCTGGGAGATACATATCAATCGAAAACGGACTGATAGTAGCCAATGACCCCAGAATCATAATTAGGATAAAATAGTGTTTTTTGCTCATAGCTGCAGACTCTTATTGTATTATTTCTTCCCTTCTAAATATACACCAACCAAACAGGTATAGTTGCATCTTTTTTCAAAAACCTCTATAAATACAGTAAAATCCTCAGAGAGTGAAATTGTTAGAACATATTGAGAGACAATAGAGATTGCTAATCATCTGCTTTTAAAAACCAATCGCCTGCACTGGTCTGGTAAATACCAAAACAGTCCAGGCGATAAGGATAAATTCGTATTATCCGGTTAATACTTAAAATTATTGATTTATCTATTCAATGCTCTTAATCTCGTGTTTTTCTCCAGCCAGCCATATCAGATCACCATTCTCAAAAACAGTAGATGGATCAGGATTAATGATACGATTTCCATTTCGTTCAATACCAATCACAATACCTTTGGTTTTTTCACGTATAAGGGATTCTCTTATACTTTTACCTAAAAACGGAAATTTGTTATCCACTACCAGTTGCTTTAATGTGACATCTGGAACTACTACAGTCTGATTATTTTGCAATGGCTCAACAACTGTCCGGAATTGCTTCAATTGCGCATCCGTTCCAACAACGGTCAAGGTATCAGCCGGATAAATATGCTCATTGCCTCTGGGAGCGAGAATAACCCTGCTACCACGTTCAATTTGCGCCACATTCACTCCATATCTTTCACGAAAAGCAAGTTCTGTAAGAGTTTGCCCAATAATCTGGGAGTCAGGACTAATTTCAAACTGAGTTAAGTGAGCATCCCAGGGAAGCAATTGAGACTTAACAGGAGTAGGTTCTTCCGGCTGCGATTTTGCTGTGAGATTATAAAGAAAACGCTTTTCAATACGGACATACGTTTGTTGTAATCGTTGCGTAAACAAAGGCAACACCACTCCAATCAACAATATTGCAGAAACAAAGGCGATTAGTGGAGAAAAAAGCTGATCCAGTAAAAAACCGACCAGTACAATGCCAAGAATAACACGACCAGCCTCCAGTGCAACTAAAGGTCCACGATTAAATATTCTGTTTGACCAGAGTGCATTATAGGAATGAGTACGGATTTTACGTACAGATAATGCCCATAAGAAAGGTAGCATCAGGGCTAGAGCAATGAAAGCTGTTATTATATTTCCCCAAGAATTAGCGACCAGTTTTGTTTTGATCACATCGGTAAGAAAATATGTAGTCAACAAAATAATACCAACGATGATTACTGTGTTAAGGATAATGATCTGAGCAAAGTTCTTTAATACTCCCTGCCAGTCACTGACATGAGTTATTGTTTGTGTACCAGAACTATAACTATTCAAAAACGCTCTCCATCGTGCTGGCAACCACTTGTCAATCTGGTTACATACTGGCTCTGCCAGTCTGATCATATAAGGTGTAGTAAAAGTAGTGACTGCAGAAACAGCTACAGCAACAGGATATAAGAAATCACTGGTTACTTTTAGAGTCAATCCAAGAGTTGCAATGATAAATGAAAATTCTCCTATCTGTGTCAAACTCATTCCTGTCTGGATAGCCTGTTTTAAGGGTTGCCCGGATATCAGTGCTCCCAGTGTTACATTCAGGGATTTGCCCAATATGACTACTCCGGCAATAAGCATAATAGGACCGGCATGTTCAATCAACATATGATAGTCAATCAACATACCTACAGATACAAAGAATACAGCGCCAAACAAATTTTTCACAGGCTGCATCATATGCTCGATCTTCTCGACAAAGATAGTTTCGGACAAGATAGATCCCATAACAAAAGCACCTAATGCAGCTGAAAAACCTGCTTCTGTAACTAATACTACCATCAGCAAACACAATGCAATGGAAATGATAAGCAGCGTTTCATCAGTCAGGTGCTTACGGCTCTTGCGCAAAAACGTGGGGATCAGATAGATACCAGCAAGAAACCATACTGTTAAAAAAAAGGCAAGTTTCAATATGGAGGTTAGCAACTGCATCCCAGCAAATTGCTGACTTACAGCTAGTGTACTTAACAATACTAATAACAGAATAGCAACCAAGTCTTCAATTACCAGAATACCAAATACTAGTCCAGCAAACTTCTGGCTTTTGACATTTAGTTCTTCAAATGCACGAATTATAATGGTAGTAGAAGAAATAGCAATAATTCCACCTAAAAATAAACTATCCATTCGGGACCAACCAAGTAGTTGCCCTGTACCATATCCAAGCATTAACATAGCCCCTACTTCAAAAATTCCAGTTATGGAAGAAGTTCCTCCTACCTCAACCAATTTCTTAAAACTAAATTCCAGTCCCAGACCAAACAATAAAAAAATAACTCCGATGTCAGCCCAGATCCGAATGGTCTCTATATCTGTAATAGTTGGAAATAGTGAGAAGTTAGGGCCTACCAATACACCAGCCAGAATATATCCTAGTACCAGAGGTTGTTTGAGAACTTTAAATAAGAGAGTAGTGACACCAGCAGCACCTAAGATCAAAGCCAGGTCTATAATTAATTGAGGTACATGAGACATAAGCGTAATAATATAGAGATGAGGCTGAGCAAAAAGTCCTTGGCAGAAAACAAGTTCAGACCCCAAATCTACATACTTACCATTCAATAGACTAACAGTTTTTTGCAGTTATCCATTATCTTCTTCAAAAAAAAGAATTGTTAGATGTACAATTATTACTATCCCCAACACCCATAAACCATTCTATATCATCACATTTTCTTATACTGACAACTCTGTTTGCCGTATTTCTTCTTCTTCCATCTTTCGCTTCAATCCCTCTCGTCCATCATAGGTCACAAACTTTGGTAAAAGCAATGCCAGTATAATCGTACCCACTACAGTCATAACTCCTCCGGAAACAATAGATGTCTTCAGATCAAACCAATAAGCTATTAACCCGGCTTCTGCATCACCCAGCATCGGTCCTGTCATAAAGCTGATCATTTCAATGCCCGCTAGCCGTCCACGCAGATGGTCCGGAATTGTCTGATTCCAGATAGTTCCCCGAAAAAGTCCACTAATCATATCAAAAAATCCGGCTACGCCTAAAAATACCAACGCATAGTATAGATTAGACGATAAACCAAAAAAGATGATAGCCACACCCCATAAGGCTGCTGCAATAACAATGAATAGTCCATGTTTATGTGTATGCTTCGCCCATCCGGAAGTCAGGGTTGCAACCAATGCACCACCCGCAATAGCAGAATAAAAAAATCCTATAGAATTAGCCCCAAAACTCACTGCCAATGCTGGAAACAAAGCTTTAGGCATACCAAATAACATAGCATTGATATCAATCAGGTATGTACCCAGCAATTCCTGCCGACTTATAGCGTATCGGAAACCTTTTTTTATAGATTCAAGATTAGGTTGGTCAGCATTGTCAGGAGGTGGAACAGACTGGATCATCCATACAGCCAGTAATGAAGCCATAAATGTAACCAGATCAATCGCGTAAGCCCAGGAAGCATTAAACTGAGAAGCAATTAATCCACCCACAATAGGACTAATGATTGCGCCGATATTAAATCGCAGTGAATTCAAAGCAGAAACTGCCGTCATATACTCAGATGGCACAATTCGAGGAATCAGTGCTTCGAAGGAAGGACGTTGTAGTCCGGCTAGTCCGGCTTGAATAGCAACTACCAGAAATAAAATCCAGATTTGAGGATTAGGCAATAATGAGTTTGCTAGTAGAATCCCGATTGTAATAGTCTGTCCGATTTCTGTGATACGTAACATTTTACGGCGATCCACAGCATCGGCTAATGCTCCACCCACGAATGCCAGTAAAAACATAGGTATAAATTCCGATACCCCTAATAATCCTACATATAGGTTGGAATGTGTCAGTTGAAACATCTGTACAGGTACAACAACAAATGTCATCATTGATCCAAAAAAGGAGATCAACTGACCAAAAAAAAGCAGACGATAATCCCTAAAACGTTTAAGCGGTGTAATATCTAAAAGCATACGGAATACTTAAATAACAAGCTGATTTCGTCTGTTATAAGTAAGTCAGACTAAATGGCACAGCTAAATTACAGGTTATGTATGCATTTACAAGACTCTTACTATCAAAAAAGTAGCTATTTGTTTTACATCTTTCTGGTCTTCCTGTTTACTATAGACTTTTCACTAATACAGAGCTTTTCCTGATACGTGCTCTTTCTAATGGATTAATATGTCGCTTATTCCAATGTTCCAGATTGATAAAATACCGATATAGCTCTTTCTTAAACTCATTTTCCGGATTATCAGGCAATTCATGACGCTGGGTTTTGTAAATAGGCTCATTACTAGGTTCTGGTTTGAGCACTAACCCAAATTCTTTATTCAACATAATTATAGAATCCATTTTGCGAAAAATATGCTCCAATACCAATACAGGTCCATTAATATATTCTGTACGAGTTTTCAACCCTCTGATTAGGATACCGCCATCACTATTATCTTGTGACTGAAAAGTTATATCAAGTCCTTTCTGATGAAAACGCCAGAAGCCTTTATCATAATTATGTTCACGAGAAGCAGTATCCTGGTGGATATCTGTCATAAAAAAGTAAAACTCAATTTCTGTAAATGAGTACAATGTATCATTTACTTTTAAGTGCCAGTTGTGAATAAGATCTGTTGCAATCCGGTCAAATGAATGCTGAATAGATTCTTTACTGTCTGTAATAATGTCAAGATTGGGCATATAATAACATTTCGCTAAATAGAGGATACATACGACTACCTGACGGTGATAGATTTCTGTAATATGCATTCCAAAAAAATAAAAACAGAGGGTGTTTTTACGGTAATTATACCGTATTTTTCACGTTTAGCTTGATTAAACTCCTTTTAAGAAGTATCAGCAAAATCTCAACCGCTAAGATAATAAGAACAAAAAATTCACAATCCATACAACCTTTCTGCTATTTAGCGTGTCTGCAGAGTAATGTACTAGCCTTGTACTTACATACTCTTTCCCTCCTAAAAAACAGTATCTGTTACTGTCATTTTTCATGTAATAACCTCTCATGCTATGAAAAAAAAGCATTTATGGGCAGCATATGTCCTATTCATTAGTATTTCTTTATTTTTCTTTTCCTGTAAAAAAGATTCCACATCTCCTATTCCCAAACCACAGGAACCAGTAAACCCAATTACATCTTTTGCAAGCAAAGCTACTGGAGAAATTTACTCTCAATCTATAGCTGTTGATAAATCAGGTAATACATATGTTGCTGGTAGCTTGTATGGAACTGGTACTTTTCAAACCACAGTTCTTAGTTCAGCAGGAAACAATGACATATTTATAGCTAAGTATGATTCAACTGGTCAATTGTTATGGGCTAAAATTGCAGGATGTACGGGTCAAGCGGCTGCATTGGATATAGCTATAGATCTATCTGGTAATCCGTATATAACTGGTTACTTCTTTGGTTCTATTACTTTTGGCACAACAACTATGACAACCCACGACAAAGGTCTGGCTATGTATGTGGCCAAGTACAATGCAGATGGGGATGTGCAATGGGCAAAAAAAGCATCTGGTGATGGCAGTATATCTGCAGAAGGTATTGCATTGGACAAATCAGGAAACATCTATATAACCGGAAGCTTTCATACTAATGCCACATTTGGTACAATTACCTTAACCTCAACAGGATACACTGTTTTCATTGCCAAATACACTCCTTCAGGGGCACTTCTATGGGCCAAAACCGCAGGTGATGAACTCGCTTCTTATGGGAAAGATATTGCAGTAGATAATAATGGCAATGTGTATATTACCGGTATATTCAAATATTCATTAACCTTTGAATCAACAACACTAACCTCCAAAGGTAAAGAAGATATTTTCATTGCCAGTTTCACAACTGACGGAGAGTTTCAGTGGGCTAAAAGTGCCGGTAACACAGAAGAAGACTATGGATACAGCATTGCATTAGATGGATCTTCAGGAGTATATATTTCCGGATCTTTTAATAAAACTATCACTTTTGACAATAGAAATCTAACATCCAATGGATGGGCAGACATGTTTCTGGTAAAGTATGCTACTTCAGGACAGGTACAATGGGCAATTAGTGCAGGAACAGCCAGTCAGGAGAATGCATTTGCTATCACTACTGACCTATCTGGAAATGTATATGCTACCGGATATTTTTATAACACTATATCTTTTGGAAATAAGGATCTAACCTCCAACGGGTCTGCAGATATCTTTGTAGTAAAGTACAATCCTATGGGAAATATTCTGTGGGCCAAAAATGCAGGAGGAGCCAACATGGATCACGGCAGGGGAATTGCACTGGATGAGGATAATAACCCTTACATTACAGGTCTCTTTATTCAATCAGCCACTTTTGGTGATACTACACTTACTAGTCCGAATGAGGGCATGTATCTGTGGCGTATAGTTCCATGACTCTATTCATAATACTCAATAAACTCTGAGACAGATTACTTTTAGGCTGTCTCAGAGTAAAGTATGTCATTTATTTCTTCCGATGGTAACTTACCACTCTATCTCCCTGGCAGGAAACAACCAGAATATATTTCCCCAACTTCTGCTTAACAGACTGATCTCCCGGATCTTCTTCTCTGGAAAAGTCATAAATTAATTCAGAATGGGTTGTATCTGTTACCCCTAAGAGATTGACTACCTCCTTTTTGGTTTTACCAACCAGATTCATTTCCCGAATCATATCATCTGTCACATCATACAAACTATAACTCATCGGCTTACTGGACAAAACATCTTCATAATAATAATAGGCCATGGTAGTTCCTACAATCATTATAGTTAGAAGAGGTGTACCAATAATAGTAGAGATACCAGCCCAAACCCGTGCTTTATTATTGGAACTGACCTGTTGCCGGATACGGTAATAGATTACAAAATAGATAAGAGAAAGTACTCCCAGAACTATAGCAATACTTGTAAATGTTCCTGTCGCATTAATTGCAAGTGTAATTGTTTCCATAGATGTAAATAAGCTGTTCAGCATCTATGCTTATGCTGATATTATCCATTAAACTCTCAATGATAAAATTACCTGATCACCTGTTTTATTCTCATTAAGAATCTACTTTAAAACACATTGATTTTAATTAATCAGATGACCTTATATGTACTTAAAATTCTAAGAGTGTAATCCATACACCAAAAAACTAATATAAATTATCATGCCAGTTTACTATTAATCACTAGCAGTACAACAATCCAGATTCTCAGATAATAAACTGTCTAATCTATTTTGACCCGAAGGAATGTACTGATATACAAATCGTTACTGAAAACAATCATCAAAGATTGTTCCAAAAACAGGAGTAAGTAGTTCTTTGAGAAAATATTTTCTATAATTAACTAATAATCTCCTTTTCTAACAATTAAAGACATCAAACTGAAGTAAATCGTTTTTGTGTTCTAGTGGAAATAATCTAAGAATTATGTCCGAAAATATATCACTGTCCGATCTAGAGCCGACTCAAAAATATTTCATAAAAAAATCATTTTCTACTGTAACCTTCTTTCGTTCGGTCAGTTTCCCTCATTGTAACAGACGCAAAACCCATTGAATCAGACTTGAACTCACTAACCGATAATTCACTCATGCTCCAGGTAAAAGCTGGCGATCTGAATAAGATGGGATTGCTCTTTGAACGATACCATCGTAAACTGTTCAGCTTTCTTTATTATATGACAGGCAAAGATGATGCAAGTGAGGATCTGGTGCAGAATGTGTTTTTTCGAATGCTGAAATATCGTCATACATTCACAGGTGAGGGAGAATTTAAAACATGGATGTACCATCTGGCTCGCAATGTATTAGCTGATCACAGTCAGAAAAACAAGCGATCGGTTTTGCATGAAGATGTACAAAACTATTCTGACCGAATCAGTAGTGGAGCTGGTGCAGATGACTCTATTTATAAGGAGCAGGAACTGACAACCTTGTACGATTCACTGGGAAAACTTTCGGAAGAATATCGTGAAATATTGGTATTGAGTCGCTTTCAGGAGCTTAAATATGAAGAAATAGCCCGAATCCTGAATACAACAGAAGGAGCAGTGAAAGTGAAAGTACATCGGGCAATGAATCAGTTAAAAAATATTTACTTAAAGCTGGAACAGTAAGATGACTAATTGTAAAGATATAGAGGAAAAACTAGCTGACTGGCTTGAAAACCAATTATTACCACAAGAACAAGCACAGGTTGAAAGCCATTTGAAGCAATGTCCCGCCTGTCAGCAGGAATGGCAAGCCATGCAACAGGTATGGATGCAAATGGGACAGCTACCTGCTCCAAAACCAGGGCCTACCATGAAGATACGATTTGAGACAATGCTGGAAACATATGCAACAACAGTAGAAGAACAGCAAACGTACTCACCTAGCCATCTGTTACAACTTGTAAAAAAGCTCTGGCAAGCCGCATGGATGCCACGATTGGCATATAGTCTTTTGCTTATTAGTATTGGCCTGGGAGCCGGATATTGGTTACACAAACCCAATGATCCTCAGATTTCCCGGTATCAGCATCAGATTGATACGTTATCCGTACAGATGCAGGAAATGCGCCAGATGATGTTGTTGTCATTACTTGAAAACCCTTCTGCCTCAGAACGACTACGGGCAGTAAGCCTTACACAGGAAATTAAGCGAGTTGACACAAAAGTCATTGAAGCACTACTGACAACACTTAACAATGACTCCAATGTCAATGTGCGCCTGGTTACACTGGAAGCATTGGCAGAACTTGCTGATGATCCTTTGGTACGTGAAGGACTTGTACAGTCGCTTGCCCATCAGGATTCACCACTGGTACAGGTAGCCTTGGCAGATATAATGGTCAAACTACAGGAGAAACGCTCTATTGAACTATTGCGTGAGTTATTGAAACAGGAAAATGTAGACGGCACTGTCAAAAGTAAGATCCAGCAGACAATCAAAGAACTCTCATAAACCTCCACACCTTTAACTTTTACTAAAATTATGAAAACTATTGCCAAGCTTTGTCTGGCGGGGTTACTACTCTGCCAGACTCACTGGGATGCCTTTGCCCAAACCCAGCAATGGAAAGAACGTGTGACCAAAACATTTACATTATCAAAAGAAGCCAAAGCAACTACACTGGCAGTCTATAACATAACCGGATTCATACGAATAGAAGGTTATGCAGGCAGCCAAGTCGAGATAGAGGTAGACCAGGAACTATCAGCCAAGGATGCACAAACGCTGGAACAAGGTAAGAAAGAGTTTAAGCTCCAGTTTGATCAGAATGCGGATAGCATTGTAGCCTATATTGCAGCTCCCTATGATTCACGCCCCAATCGTAATTGCTGTTGCTGTGATAACCGATCTATTCGCTATCATTATGCACTCGACTTCACGATTAAAGTTCCGTATAGTATGAATCTGCATGTATCGACTGTAAACCAAGGAGATGTAGCAATAAAAGACGTCACAGGTAGCCTACATGCTTATAATGTCAATGGACCTATCACATTAACCAATGCAAAGGGAGCCACAGATGTACGTACAATTAATGGCGATGTAGAGATCAATTATATTAGTGCCCCCCCTGAACAATCCTCCTATTATACACTCAATGGCGATATTCGTATCATTTACCCAGCTTCACTATCAGCCTTACTGGAGTTTAAAAGCTTTCAGGGAGAATTTTACACAGACTTTCCAAATGTGGAGGTGCTACCAGCTCATATTATTAAGAATGAAGAGAAAAAGGCTAACAGCACTATCTATAAACTTACTAAAAACACCTCTATGAAAGTCGGAAAAGGAGGTAAAACTTTCTTTTTTGAAACATTTAACGGAAACATATATATTAAAAAGCAATCCTGATGAAAACGTCCCAAATCCAACGAGAAATGAATCTATCCGGTCTATTCAGAAAATATATTCTTCCTGTATTTCTACTTCTTCTGACAGTAAGCTTGCCATTGTCAGCACAAAATGAAGTAAAAGAACAACTTGTCATTCCTCTCAGTGATCCCAATAAACCTGGATTTCTGGAAGTAGGCCTGGTAAATGGTTCTATCCGTGTAACTTCTCATAGTAATAAAGAAGTGATTATAGAAGGAGCAGTTGGTGGTTCTAAAAAGCACAAAGAAGATGATGCTGTTAGTGCTAATGGCATGCGTCGAATCGCCAAAACTAACAGTATGGAACTGACAGTAGAAGAGCGTAGCAATCGTATCTCTGTAAATACAAACAGCCATATAAGAGCTATCGACCTGACAATTAAAGTGCCGCAACGATTCTCGCTAAAACTTAGTACAGTTAACAATGGTGATATCCTGGTTGAAAATGTAAATGGTGAGCTGGAAATTACGAATGTTAATGGAAAAATTGAACTTACCAATATTGAAGGATCTGCAGTTGCTAATACAGTTAATGGGGCACTTATTGCCATTTTCAAAGACATTACCCCAAATACACCTATGGCATTTTCGACATTGAATGGTAAAGTAGATGTAACACTACCATCCAATGTAAAAGCTAATGTAAAACTTAAATCAGATCAGGGTGAAATTTATAGTGACTTTGATATTGCAGTAGATAAAACTCAGCCCAAAGTAGACAAATCAAGTCAGAATGGGATGTATCGTGTCAGTGTAGACGACTGGACATATGGGAAGATTAATGGAGGGGGGCCTGAAATCATGGCCAAGAACATGCATGGCAACATTTATATCCGAAAGGCAAAGTAAACTCAAAATAGATGCTTTGTGTTTGTCTCTCATCACACAACCTTTCTGGAATATTTACTAGAAGGGTTGTGTTTTTTATGGATTCTCTTAAATCAATAATTGTCTATCATAGATTAGTCGAGACAAAACAAAATCGCCCGACTCAATGCCAGATAGTGACACCAAATCGGGTGATTTGTTAGACTTTATGTTAAAATTAACTTACTACTGAACTACAAATTTAAATCGTGAAGAAGAAGATCCATCTTTTGCTACCAGAATAGCCACATACGTACCGGCAGCCAGTCTTTCACTAAAGGTTACTTTCATTGTGCCATCTGCATCCCAACTAGTCTGATACCCTACCGATCTGCCTA
>NZ_JASJOU010000025.1 GCF_030068605.1 Xanthocytophaga agilis | reverse complement strand
TCTTCTAATTGGCATTTAGGAAAACACTTCATAAAATAGAGATAAATATTTATCTCTATTTACTAAATTCTCTTCTCTTAGCCTGACGGCTATGTCAGAGATGATCCATTGAGTCGTTTATCAGAGCCGAGATGGTAGAAGTTTTCGTGACGAATGTCTAAATACAAATTGGTTTTTATCTTTGTCCGATGCAGCCGAGAAAATTGTTTCAGAGCTGAGATGCTTGGCGGCTGGAATACGGAGCATGCGACCTCATCAAATTTCGTCCTCATAGTTCACTATCTGAGCTGAGACGCTGGACTCACACCCTGTCAGATGGAAATGGCTCTGACATGACAGGCTCTGATATGATTCAATCCAAGTGTTCAATACCGCTGATTTTTCAATAGTTCTGAGAAGAAGCAACTCCGCTATGAAAGACTCCGCTATGATTTACCCGGTCTTAAATTTGAGTGGGGCCAGGTGATAAATGGGAAGCCTTGATCGGTCGTTCAGACTACCATCCGGTATGGTCCAGCCTGCAACAAAGTGTGGGGCGTGTGCACTAATACATGAATAAGTTTGGCTATCAGGAATAGGGTCAGATGGAGTGTTATCGGATTGGTGTCTTACCTTTAAAAAGGCAATAGATTTTAACCGATTCTGGAAAGAAGGCATCCTCACTTTGAAATAATCTTCAAGCTACTCAGTAGGATTTCACTCAAATGCAGGTTTTAGTCAAAGTTTTTTGTGTAAATTCTGTTGTTTTTTATTATTTGAAAACAATAATAAAGATACTTTATGGAATAAAATAAAATTGTAAATTTATAAAAAAAGATGGATTATGACCGTTGTCTCTCTTTTTGTCCTGTTAATTAACTGGTTGTCTGTTAGTTTTCTTCTAGGTTTACAATCTGTATATTCTTACTTATCTTAGAAGGTATAATTGTGAGTCAAAATTCTTTTGTTGTAGTTGTTACTTTATTAGCAGGATTGTTTGTCGTACTTTACAAAAAGCGGGCAGGGTATAGGAAAAACCTCAACTTCCTGATAGAAAAAAATCAGCAATTGCTTCAGGAGAAAGACCTACTTCAGGCTGAAAATACCAGATTGGAGAAACAACATACAATCAATAGCAGACTTTTTTCCATAATCAGTCATGATGTTCGAGGCCCTCTACATGTGATTAAAGGATTAGTTTCGTTGCTGGGCCAGTCAGAGATGACTTCGGATGATTTAAAAAAGTATTGTCGTGTTTTAACGACTAATCTGGAGGCAAGCATTCATTTGGTGGAGAATATTTTGCAGTGGAGTCGCAGTCAGCTAAACGGAATACACTCACAACCTTTCCACTTTGACCTTGCCTTAGTAATAGAAGAAGTTATTGAGCAATTGCACACTCAGGCTAGCAACAAACAGATTTTAGTAAAGTTTATCCAGGTAGATCTTAGAACAAAGCAATCTCTGGCTGCCAGCAGTCTGGTGCGTGTGTATGCTGACCCTGTCATGATAGAGATTGCTATTCGCAATTTGCTTACCAATGCAATTAAATTTTCTAAATCGGGGGATGTAGTAATAGTAGGTACTCAAAGTAAAGCTGATTTTATAGAATTGTTCGTACAGGATAAAGGACCGGGAATAGCAAAAGAAGCTCAGGTTCGATTGTTCCAGATGGATTCACCGTTTTCCACTACAGGTACTGCAAATGAAAAAGGGAGTGGATTGGGATTGGCATTTTGCAAGGAGATGATAGAGAAAAATGGAGGTACAATACGATGTGAGAGCGTATATGGGAATGGCGCAACATTTTTCTTTACCGTTCCAAAAAGTAAATAACCTGCTACTATTAACTAACCAATTACAAAATATATAATTGGAAGTGTATTGCTTTAGAGCCTTATATGATCAGGTTGAAGATATAAAAAGCTACAGGTACGTCTATTTGTGTCTATCAAAAGGAGCAAGCTTTAATCTGAATTAAGCATAAAAAGCTTAGTCTGCTCAGCCTGTTGTGATTACTTTAATGATTACAACCAGAAAAAAATGGTATAGTAAGAATTTACTATGTGTTCCAACAATAAGCTAAATGATTTATACCAAAATCCAGGCACCGGATTATTTGAAGCCTTATGTCCGTTTCTTCCTCATAATAGAAAGTCAGGAGCAGATTAGCCAGCCTGTTAGGTTTAACGTATTTACAGATGGGTATCCAGGGCTCATTTTTCAACAGGAAGGCATATTTTCTGATAATCGGATGAAACCTCTTCCCAGATTGCTTTTACACGGACCTATTACCAAATATTCTGAAAAAACTGTAAAAGAAAAGTATAACAATTTACTTGTCTGTTTGAAGCCGAATGCTCTCAAAACAGTTTTTGGAATAGATGCTGCTTTGCTTACAGATACCTATTGTGATTTAAACAACATGCTAAAAAGTTCGCTCACACTTTCACTGTTTGAGGCAAGGTCTGTCAACGAAAAGATCACTATTGTTTCCCATTTCCTATGGATGCTGGCAACCCAAAACAAACACTGTCAAAATCGGACTGTGGAGTATGTTATGGAAGCGTTAATGAATAAGAACGGTATATATTCAAACGGTATATATTCCATCAAAGAGTGCTGTTCTTATGTAGGTATCAGTGAGCGGTCTCTGGAACGACTGATGATGGAAAACATCGGAGTTTCACCTAAACTTTTTATGCGTATTCAGCGATTTCAATCAGCACTCAGCCTAATCAATACAAATCCGTTTAGATCGTTTACAGATATTTGTTATCAACTAAATTACGCAGATCAATCCCATCAGATTCGGGAGTTTAAGGAGTTTGCAGGCATGACCCCTAAACAGTTTAAACTCAGAGATCCGCAACTGATACTAAATTTTGCTGATTAAAGCTATCGTGTCGGCTTTATTCTATTTTCTGCAGAAATACTTTTTCTATTTGCTTAAAAAACAAATTATGGAAAAAGAACAATACAAAGTTGGTATTATTGTTGGCAGCTTGAGAAAAGACTCCTTATCTCTAAAAATGGCAAATTGCATCAGAAATTCTTCTAGCTCAAACCTTAATCTTAGACTTATTGCCATTGATCAATTGCCTTTATACAATGAGGATCTAGAAACGGATATGCCACCGGAGAGCTGGCAATTATTTCGGGCCCAAGTCAGGCAGGTGGATGCAATACTTTTTGTAACACCTGAATACAACCGTTCTGTCCCTGCTGTATTAAAAAATGCTATTGATGTAGGTTCTGCCCCACATGGACAAAATGTCTTTGAAAATAAGCCCGCAGGCATTATTAGTCTTTCGCCTGGAAAAATGGGTGCATTTGGAGCCAATCATCATTTGCGGCAGTCATTGGTATTTCTCAATATGCCAGTGATGCAGCAACCAGAGGCATATATTGCAAATAGCCAGGAACTTTTTGATGCAAACGGCATGATAAAAGTAGAAAAGACCTCTACTTTTATAGTAAAATTTATGCTTTCTTTTGAAAGCTGGATTAAACGGTGTGGTTTGTAAGCACTAAAGTTGTTTAACATATCAAAAGGAATTCTCTTTGGAGTGATATTTTAAGGTTCGCATCTTTTCACTCTTTTGGGAAATCCTTTCCTTTTGCTAAACAACTTCTATATATTAATCCAAAACTTCTGTGTCAATATTCGAAAATAAAGTAGATAGAAGTTCCATGGTCATCGGTTTTTGCAAGAATTGTCGAACTCTTGGAAAAGTACTTACTTTCTCTTTATCTAAATAGTGAATCGAACTGCTCAGTATATATAATGTGCAATGTCCTGGCAATAAGCAAGGGTTTTTGTCTAAAATAGCAAGAAAATCAAAGCCATTCTTGTCTGGCATATCCAGATCCAAAAACATAATCTGAGGTTGCTCAGCCAAAGAGCAGGTTGAAAGAAATCTAATGGCTGCATCAACAGAATTGTGTACAATCACATTCTTTACTAATCCTGAACCGCATAGTAATTTTTGTGCAATCAGCCCATCTATTAAATTATCATCAACTACCAAAGCTGTTTGAAGTGTATCGAAATTCTTCATATCATTGATTTTATAGGTTTTACTTTTTAAACGGTAAACAATTGGAAACAGCTAACTAATTATAGTTATCTATACTAAAGTTTTAATCAGTTAACAGGATTAATACTATGTTATTGATATTCATCAATCTTTAACTATCGAATCATTCTTCATCTGATATTATATCTGAAAGGCGTTGTTTCCTTGATTATCACATGTATGTTTCATAATAAGTAAGAAAGGATCAAACACTGTCTTTTAACCTGCTATCTGTAAATAACGTGGTATGTAAATGATACCCTATGTAAATGATACCGATAAAGAAACAGGAAAATTCTCTTCGGTTCACTCTCTTGATGTATTTATTCACTCTACTCTCAGAGAACTCTCTGAGTTAGGGGTGGTTAGTTTGTAATTTGACTTCATCAGGCATCTATAAGAGCTTTCCTGAGAAAGCTCTTATAGTGGTTATCTTGTATTATTTTTTGACATAGAACAACGCAGAAATCTTTTCTCAAACCAAACAGGATCTAAGTAATTTACAAGTAGAGAGTAGGATGAAAATCTATTCAGATGGTCATACTATTACACTAGTTTTCTTTGGTAGTACATCCAGATTTTTCAGGCTTTGGTTACTATTTCATTTTTTATCAAGGCTGTGCGATTAGGAGGGCAATAAATAACCTTTTTTATTGCTATAACTAAATCGTTACAAGAATCAATCTGGTTTAATTCCTGTTTTTGGGTTAGTATTGGAATTAAATTTAAGCAAAGGTACAAGCTCCATACAAGAAATAACTGGTAGAGAGTTGGACAAAAACAGGGACTTATGAAGTTTTTATTGCTTTTCTATTAATTTATTCGCTAATGCTTGAAACTTAGTTGATTGTATAAGCTCAATTGTCACCAAAAATTGAGACTAATACTATTGGATTGTGCCTTCAACAATACAAAAAAAATCTGAATTGGATCGAAACCCTATTATCCCTCTTCTCTTTAAAAGGGATAATGTCCTTGCATTTGTCTATCAGTCTTTACTTAACGATGGAAGGAATTTTCTTCGTTTTAGACTTTGAAATTGTTGTTACCAAAAACTAAACAAAGTTAAGTAGCGTACTTATGTAAGCTTACGCCACAAAGGTGAATCTACTCATAAGAACCCGTAAGAAACCATGTTTTTTTGATATGGTTACCATACCGTCTGTTTTCTTTACTTAGCCCATTTGTTTTTTGAAGCTTTAAAAGTAAGTAAAACTATAAGTTTCAAATTTATCAGTAGATGAATTATTAGTAAATGATTCATCATTTTGAAATGAGAGCCAACCAGAACCAAAGGATTCCTATATAAATGGTTTTTTAGAAATAGAGCAAATTGAAACAGAAGTAACTAATTTAACAACAGTTTTGTCACTTATCAATCAGGCCGATCCAATCGAAGGCCAGGTTAATCGCAGCCGAGTCTTTCACCGCCAAGTCGCTAGGAGAATTAAAGGAAGTACCACATTGATTTGATCCATAGTTTCAGACCCTCTCATTTTATTAATTTCTATTATGTTATAGACAATAGTGGAGACATCTGTTAACAGGAAAGCACTATATGCAGCATAAGCATAACTTTGTGTTAGCATGCCCTGCTATAATTGCACAACTACTTATGTATTTAGATTGGTTGTGTTGGGAAAATTGCTGTGTAGCAACTTTCCCTGTAAGTATTGGGCCTTAAAGTATAGCTGTTTGGAAAGGATACTGCATCTTGTAGTATCTTTTCTTTGTGAATGATCTTTTTAAAAAGATCATGATCTCAATTTGTAAAAAGTATCTTACTCATAAGCGCCAACTATTTCCGAATTCTGATAATTAATATTTGACTAAGTTAACCTCAATTGCGGATTGAAAAATATGGATTTATTTAAGTGAACAGAAAATAAGTAGAAAGTAATTTCAATGAAATTTACAAATCCCTAAGAATAATACTTCGTATTCCTACATATACTGGTTGTTATTAGAATATATAGGAATACTACCTACTTCTAATACTGATATTTCTGTTTTGACAGTAATAGTTTAGTAGGTAGATTGTAGCATAGCTAACAGGTAGCTTTCATAGATAAGTTTTGTATAAAAACTTCTATGTTGTCTGTTTCTGTTAAATGAAATCTTTTCTTTAATCGATGACGGGCCTTTCTAACACTTTCAGGAGCGATCCCAAGTGTATTGGCACACTCTTTCAGGGAAAGATTTAGCTTGATCAATGCCGCCAGCCGTTGTTCAGCATCCGTAATATGGGGATAGCAATAGCGCAGGGTCGCAAAGAAATGGGGATACACTGATTCGAATGTTGTCTTGTACTTTTGCCATGCCTCTTCTGTTAAAATAGTGGATCGAAGAATGATATCGAAATTCTCAATAAAATCAGTCTCTACCTGTTCTCTGTCTTTAAGCTCATTAAGTTTCCCTTGAATAGCCTCAATAATCTCATTCTTTTCTCTAATAGATTCTACATAAGATTCCAGTTGTTGTTTTTTGGCTTGCACAAGCGCATTGTTTTGCCAGACCAATTCTTCTTGTTGCCACACTAATTCCTCTCTTTGTCTGGCTAATTGCGTATTCTTTTCAAGAATCTGCTGATATTGCTCTTTCAGTTCTTGTTGTTTGTTCATAATCTGAGCTGTTCGTTCCTTGACAGTTCCCTCAAGCTTTTCATTCTGCTCGGCCAGCAAATGTATATTCTCTCTTTGAGCATCTCTGAGTTTTTTTGCTGTACTTACCTGCTTATATGTATAAAAAACTGTAAAAAGCAATGTAGGTATACAAAATATAACCAGAAGACCTTGAATTAGATGATTTGAGTTTTGTGCATCGTTATAGCGTTGTTGTGCCTGCTCATTGATTGTATCTTCAAACCGGCAAATCCTTTTGTTAAACTGGTCATACTGTAACCATAAATGATATCCCTTATCTTCATTGGCTAGGCGATTAAATTCTGTAAGCTGCTTGCGATCAAATAAGTCTTTCATCCTTGTACATTGATCCAAATACACATTGATGGAATCTTTCAGCTTATTAAACTCTTCCAGAGGATAATTTTGAAGGGATAGAGGCACTTCGATTGTTTGATAAATAGAATCCCTATCTTCATAGGCGAATTGCAGTGGCGGTAAGTAACGAGAATCTTTGAAAGCTACATATCCTCTCAGAGCCAGATCTGCATTATGGATCAGATATAAAGATTGAAAAACAGCTTTCTTCACTTGTTCAGTTTGTTTCTCAAGTTGTCTGTTTTCATTCATTATATCTCTATTAATACTAGAGATGACAATGTTAGCAGATAAGAGAACAATAATAATAGCTGCGCTAGCCCCAAGCAAGTGTCTGTTAATGAGATTTTTAACAATAATTGAATTCACTTATTACCAAATTAGATTAGAATCGATTATAACTTATTATTAAGTGTAAGTAAGTAAAACCAAGTCTGGAAACGCCTTACAATCCTTATACAATGGCTAATAGTTTAACCTTTTGCAAGGTCTGATATGATTTCCTTTTTAACTAAAAAGGAAAATTAATTGGGGCCTAAACAAACAGATATAGTCTTACATCAATTTGGTGATTTAGAACAAGTCCCATGTAATAACTAACAAAGCCCATAGGTTACTGTTAGGTGTATGTAATTGACAATAAAATGTAGAACAAAAGTTATTGTTTGAAAGAGTAAAATAACACCGGGCACGTTTTGATCCAACATATCTTAATCCAACATATCTTATGCAAATACTCTATCCTGACAGTTTGTATTTTGTTCTACACACACATGCTCATTTAATTTGAAATTTCACTTTGTTCTTCAGAAACCGTTTCTTACATGCAACCAATCCAGATAATCATAATCAGAGTTACTCCAATCATTTATTACCCTATTTATATCTATATGTTAATACGTTAGATCCTGCATTTGAAACAGAGTAATATTACTCAACTATCTATATATATCACTCAATCGTTTTAGGTAAATGCAAAGCTATCAGTCGTGACTGATGAGATAGTCAGAAAAATTCCTAATCTGTGTCTAACAGAGATTGCCTCACGATTATACTAAATGTTCTAACTGTATATAAATCGAGCTAAATTCATTAGTATGAGTGTATTAAATTGAGTAGAACAAGTTTGAAAATAGCCTTAAAATGCGAATCTAAGTGGCTCAGTATATAAACTTTATACTATATCAAAATAATACATTGAACTAGTTGTTGGGCTGGTTTCACTTGGGCTGGTTTCACTTTTGGAAAGCGGGGTATTGAACGGGTTTTACTTAATAGTTTGTTTTTCCTCATATAAAGCCTCATATAAGGATAGAAAATGTATCATTGGGAAGCTTATAAAGAACTATATATAGATGTATATAGAGAAGAACTGAATAGTCTATTTCAGTATTAGGTAAATTTTGTCTATAATCTCTAACTTAACTATCGGAAAGCAGATGGTAGCCTATATACTATTACCTGCAACGCCACGTCACGTCAGAAAAGTTGCCTAATACATAAGTGAAAGGTTACTATTTTCTCTGATCAGGCGAATTTTAGCTTTAAACTCTTATTGGGCTATTCACCTTGCTTTGAACTAGGCTAAATAAGACCTTTCATATTTTGTAAAAAAAGGATACTACAAGATGCAGTATCCTTTTTATAACCAGCTATGATGAGTCTATTACTTACAAACTCACTACTCAAAAAAGTTGATGTAATATACAGCAACTTTTCTACCCCAATAATTTACATTACAGTTATATACACCCTAAGTGTATGGACTATCTGGCAAAGCTATATTATTACTGGTTAAAGTCACTGTTACGTATACAGATGTCTTACCTTTTGTCTATAAGAAGTAGGAGGAAAGCCTAAGATGGAACATTTTGTCTATAAGCTTCGTGGTGGATTTTAGATGTTTATGGGTAGTCGGTAGTCAATTTAATTTAGAAAGATATAAAAACAGAATAAGATATTCCTTACATAATCTTATTGCTATTGAGTAAGTTGATCAGCTATATATATTCAGCTATATATACACCAACTTATCTTAAAGTAGATGTTAGATTTAAACAAGGCAAAAAAAGATTTAGAAGGATGTTTGAATAAAATCCTCAAGTGATACAGAAGTTTCAACTTGCAATTTTTTACGAAGTCGGTAACGTGCTTTTCTAACACTAATTATGCTAATGCCTAGTGTGTCAGCACATTCTTTTGAAGATAGGTTCAGTTTAATTAGAGCCGCCAATCGCTGTTCTGCTGAGGTTACATCTGGATATTGCTGACGAAGCTTAGCAAAAAAATTAGGATAAATTGCATCAAAGTTAATTTTAAACTGTTGCCAGGATTCTTCTGTATGAATGCGGGCATGCAATAAATTATTGAAGTTTGTGTCGGTAAGCATATCCCATACCTGTGTTTTTCTTACCTTCTCCAACTCTTGTTTAATTGTTTCAATTGTAATTGTTTTCTCCTGAATAATTCGCGCATAAGCTTGTAACTTTTCTTTTTTGGATTGCTTCAATGCTTCAAACTGCAGAGCAAGTTCCTCCCCTTGTATAGCTAATTGCTCTTTTTGCCGAAAGATACGTTCATGCTGTTCTTTTAATTGGTGATTTTGTAGTTGAATTTGTTGTGTGCGCTGGATTACCATCTCTTCCAACTTAGTTTTTTGTTCGCAGAGCAATTGCGAGTTTTGTGCTTCAATCTGCTGCAGTTTATGACTTGTTATCAGTTGTTTATGTGCAAAAACAGCAGTAAGTACCAGAATAGGGACACAAAGCATTAGCAACGCAGCTTCAATCCAGTAATTGATCTGCATGGCTGTATCAAATTCGCTGCGTGCGTCTGATTTTACCTGGTCCTGAAACTGATCAATATGATTTTTAAAACGCTTATACTGTAGCCATAAATGATACCCTTTTGCTTGAGCAGACCATTTTTTTACCTCTATATATTTTTTTTCTTCAATCAAAGACTTCATCTGCTGACATTCGTTCAGATAAACATTGATCGAATCCTTTAAAAGAACAAATTCAGTCAAAGGATAATATTGATCGAGAAGTGGTTGTTCAATAGTATGGTAAATCGAGTCTTTATCTTCAATGGCGAATCGAAGCGGTGGAAGATAGGTTGTATCTTCAAAAGCAGCATATCCGCGTAATGCCAAGTCAGCATTATGGATCAAATAGATGGCATGAGAAACGGCTAATTTGACATTTTCTGCCTGATTTTGGCGTAAAATATTTTCTTTCATCACCTGATGGTTGAAATAAGTAATGAAAATATCCGAGGCCAGAAGTAAGGTAATGATTGTAATGCTTGCAGAAAGGATATGTTTTGAAAGGAAGCTTTCTCTAACGTGTTTTAACATTTTACTTATAACAAGGATTACTTAATATAAAATTTTCTAAAATCTATCCGAATACGAAATATAATACAAAGCTTACCCTCTGGTATTGGCAAAAGCATACAGTCGGACACACGAAACTGCGTATAATCTATTCAGAAATAGAATTACATTGATCTTTTATAGTATGTTTAATGACTAGCTTTGCTAAAATTCAAAACGATCGGTTTAGTCAGGAATTTAGCGCACAACATCCTTTAGAGGTTGTTCCTCTATTGAACCCTTTATATTGGATATGGGATATTTTTTGTAGAGATCTCGCCTAATCAACTGGTTCTCTTATTTATCTGACTAACACTTCGTATTTTATTTCAATACAGATTAATAGAGAAAGAAAATAAATTGATTATAACAATCAACAAAGTAAGATCTGTCATTCAGGACTAGTGATCTTATTATTGTCAGTTGTATTTGGAGTTATTTAACATACTACTAAACCTTTGTAAGGCTAGTTTTGTTTAAGATTTTCGATAGAAATAATAAATACTTAACATTGAAGCATACAATACCGAAAGTAGAAGTATACAATAGTGTGCCCTGCAGGTAATTAATAATGTATTGCTGACTGGATTGTCGAATTCTATTCACAACTTGATTTCAATTCGCAACATTTAAACCAGACCACCGTTTGACTATACTAATGGCATTTTCGTTTCTTCTCACATATTGTGAATAAATCTTTCTTTTACATAAAAGACTGATCATAGTCTGTTATTTAAACAAACCTTTCTGTTTTCAAACCGCCAAAAGGTTTTCTAAAAACAAAGACACAGGGGCTAGTATTTATATAAAAAGATCTACTCTTTGCCGTAGATTTACTTTAGTAAATACAGCGTATTTGTGGGTACATCTCGTATGACTATACATGAGTTTAATTCTTATTAGGTTTACTTCTATAGTATTTTAGATTATGATACTATTTGATTATTTCTCGTCATTCCATAAAACAAAGGCTTTTCTTATGCAAGTGTCTGTTTGGATAGAGTGATAAAAAACAAATAGGTGTAGTGGTAAAAGCAAAGAAAGCAGTAAACTAAACATCCAGAGATTTAAAGCAAACATGACCAGAAGTAAAACTAGTAAACAAAAGAATGCACCTATGAATAGTACTGCATTCATTACCTTGATGAATGAATGCAGCATCCTTTTACTTAAATAGAAAAATATCACGTTTATCCATAGTATAAAACACATAAGGATTACTTCAATAAACATCTCAGGGCTCAGATAAATTATAAAAACAGTTACAGATGTTTCTGAAATGCTCCATAATCTTAACATAATAGTTCTTACTATTGGCCTTTTGAGTATTGACTTCATGCTATATTGTTTTAGACAGAATGAAATACTTATGAGAACAATTTCTTATTTTAGAATAAAAGCTAAATAGATAAAAACTGCTATCTTTCTTGCTCTACCTTTTTTTGCTTATATGCTTTTAGACTGTTAGGATGAACGTAGTAACTGTCTATACTGAAAGACCCCTATTCGGGTTTATAACCTTTTTCTTTATACTGACTAGTAAGGATTAAACCTGAAAAGGCTTTTGATTAAAACAGTACCTCCTGCTTCGAGGGCAGGCCGATCTTGATTCGACTTGGTTGAGATCATAATTAACAGTATATATCTGTAGATGGCGTGCGCTCTAATGGCTTTAACCAGTTCGATTCCATCCATAGTAAGCATATTCAGATCGGGTATGATTAAATTAAAAAAGCGTCCATCCAGATACGTTTGCGCATTTACTCCGTCTTCAGCACTCATAACCAGACATCCTGCTTTTGTGAGTAGTTTGTTGAGTATGTTACGGGTAATCATCATCTACGGTAAGAATATGCTTCTGTATTTGAGTAATGATTTTTATTAATTTATCATGGCTTTAATTGTGGTAAGTATCTGTTTTGTTTGAAAGGACTTGTCTATTGACCCATTAGCGCCAGCCTCTATGGCTTTCTTTTTCTGCCATTCAGATTCTGAAGTAAATAAGACAATGGGGGTGTATTTATAGGCATCCCGAATCCGGATCTCTCCAATTAAGGTAATTCCATCCATATTGGGCATATTCAGATCGGTTATTATCAGATCAATGCTTTTTCCTTGCAAATGGCCTTGTGCATCTAGACCATCTATCGCTGTTAAGACCTGATATCCTTCTCGTTGGAGTATAAAAGTGAGTATGGTACGACTGATAACTTCGTCGTCAACTAAAAGAATTGTTTTTTTCATGGAGTTGTAATGCAAAAAATTATAGAGAATTATCTTTTGTGACCTTTTTTTATACCGATAGTTATAATTTGATAGTTGACTAAAGATTAGTTTGTTTAGGTATAGACCCTTGTTATTTTAATTGTAGCTATCCTTTTTTTAATCCATCACCTATTCATATAGTTTATTTATAGAGTTGAATGGTTATATGATTTTTGAAAGATTTGTGCATATTTATAAGATTAGTTTTATTGCGCTCTTTGTAGAAAGACTGTTTTTTCTTGCTTAATTACATGTCTTCGGCTGATAAGCTTGTTTCCTGGCATTGCTAACTGGCATTGCTACCTGCACTTTCATTGCCATAGATATTTCGTATACTACTATCCGTATACTACTAGCAGTAGGGCTAAGTCAAAAGATCAACACAGATGGATAAAAAAGTAAGAACTATAATTAGTTTTAGTCTACGTAGTAAATGCATAGAATTGAAAAGGTGTAATTAATGAACGAAATATTTTTAAGTATAAATAATACATAAAATAAATTTATATCACTATTATTTTTATAACAGTGTGAATCAAGATTACCTTACGTATGGATATTGATTTATACTGCTGGGCTCAGATCTGGTAGTTGCATAAGTATATGCTAAATAGATGAGCGTTAGAAAAATCCTATCGAGATTGATTCTTGCATTTGACTGATTTGTTAAAATCATATCAATAGATAAAATTGTTCTCTTTTTAGAAAATACCGATAACTTTAAAATTTTAAGATACCATTTTTTCATTGGAATTAACCTCTCAACTAATAACAAACAACAGTACAATATATCTGTTCATTGTTGTTAGAATCTCTGTTTTGGGTTAATTCGCTAGGCTTAGGTGCGATTTTAAACAAAGTAAATACAATAAAATAGAATACTACTTATCTTGTAAAGTGACAAAAAGAATGACAAAGCAACTTGCTGTATTTATTGAAATATTCTCAGGAAATGTGTTATGCAAATCGTGAAATAATTCAACTTATTTTACAAAAACGTCAGGGATTACAATGTTTACTTACCATTTGTGATCTATTTTTTTTTATAACTTCTTTTAGTACTATCTAAAAGTACTCAGATCCAATATCAGAATCTTGTCTGTATTTATATAGGTATTTATTACTATTATTAAATGTCATCTATTTTGTCTATAGTTTAGCAAGAAGGTGATAGAACTATGCTTCCCTTTTATTTGAACAGATTGTTGTAAAACTTTTCTAAGAATATTTACTGAATTTTTCCCCGTTAGTTGCCGAATTTCCCCATGCTTTGTAAGGTTCTGTATAGAATAGTAAAGTCTGCTTTATTGCAGCACAATGCAGACAGTAGCTCATTTTAACTGCTTCAATAAAATACATTTAATAAAATACATTTCTCCACAGGTGGTTAAACAATCATTATTCCTACCTGATCAGACTTTGCTGTCAGTCGGCTATAACCCAATCATAAAAAGTTTATATCTCAAATTGAGTGCTTGCCTTTAAAGTGGCCCACTGAAACATAAAGAGAAATGATTTTATTTATTTTACATTGCTGGTTTGTATGAACAGATGAATTTTGCCGAATCTCAGATTATCTATATTCTTAAACTATAGAAAATTCTCAGGCTGGAGCAATAAGGCTAGACTGTTGTTTTGGATGCAAGAGAAAATGGGAGATATAATTCGTATCTGGTTCATTTGCTTCCTTTCCATAATTGGAAAATCTTAAATCAACAGCACGATTAACTACAGCACGATTAACTACAGCATGATTAACGATGGATGCATAGAAGATGGAGTATGTCCACTTTGGTAATCTATCCTATTTCTTATAGACAAAAAATGAGACATCTGTATATGCAGCTATTACTCTAAGTGGGGATAGTATAACTTTGTATTCAACTATAACACAGCAATTATAACACAGCGTTTGGTATAAGTTACATTTCTTAATTAGTTGTGTTGGAAAAGTTGCTGTATGTTAGAGCAACTTTTTTGGAAAACGGGTTTATGAATAATTAAGCTCATCTAGCTTCTTAGAAAGAATACTGCATCTTGTGGTATTCTTTTTTAATCCTTCTTTTTCAACTCTTATTATGCCAAATGAATCGTAATAAAATGTATCTGGCAAAATATGGTTTGAGACAATTATCTTAGCCAAAAGAAGGAGAAATGCGCTAGCGAAAAATGTTACATTATCTGTTTCTGTATAAGAAAGTTATACTAGATTTTAGTTGAAAAGTCACAGGTATAAATTCGTTATCTTACTTTTAGCCAGTAAGAGAAAACCCTGTCATCGCCTTTTGAGTAGTATCTGATTTCTTTACAATTATTTGTCAAATATGCCATATCTAGTCTTTCTAAAAGATAGTCAGCAATTCTACTTGTATACAGACTATACCTTTGTAGGAATTCCCCAGGAGAAATTATACTGGCATTTTATTAAACGAAAACCAGATGTAATTACAGTATTAAATGAGATTGGTTATAAGGTAAGTCCCTCAGGCAGCAAAAAAACAATAATAAAGACATCATTCTTATTTTATACAAAATTATATGTCACTCTTTATGATCAACAGAACCAAAAAGAGATTTGTGTAAGCTCTAATTCCTGGCTTTGTGCTTTAAATAAACTGACTACACAATTATCAGCTTTTATTTAACTACTGTTTACCAAAGAAATAGGAAAGCTGCTCCTTAAAGAATACTCCTTAAAAAATACTCTCTGCATGGTTGGCATAGTCCTGCGTGGTTTTCGTATGTAAGAAAAAGTAAAGACAAGTTATGTCTGTGTTGCTTTTATATTCCTCTGAAAAGTATACATCCTGAAAGTTACATCCAGCAGATGGTATACATACAACACAAACAGATTGAATCAACTAACTGCTTAACTATTAACTAAAGTTATTTACTATAGAGCCATTAATGGCTACTAAAACAGTAAGTGAAGAAGTGGACAGTAAATGGACAGTCTTACACTAACATCTTGATTCATGGTTTGCTCAAGAGCTACCTTGTAGACAAATAACACTTGTCTCTGTATTTGTCCTGCATTACTTATCCTGTTTCTAGTGCTATTCACCTAATTTTGTCAGGTTCGGTTTTCGCTTAAACAAAAACTGGTATTATCAACCTGTCTTTGGTATTATCAGTAAGAATGAACCCTGTATAAGCAGAAAGGATCCCGTATAATGTCCCGTATAATGCCCAGATCTGGTTGGTAAGACTCTAGAAAATGAAGCATCTTACCAAGGGTAAAAGGATGCTTTATTACCACTTACATTTAATCTGCGATTTTTACTTCCATACTATCTATCAATGATTAATGGTAGTAAAATCGTTTTCCCTCAAGAAAAGGAGTTGGAATATATAATTCTGAACTATATAGTTCTGCCTGTCATATGGCCTTCTTTAAAGCAGGAGTTATGCACAGAGCCAATGTGCTTACAAATAGAATATACCTTGTTAAAGAGCATAATCCAGGCAGGACACAGTTTTATAAGTTAGATCGGAAGATCTGTCAACTTTCTGATAAAAGCGATTTGATCAGACTTGCCACTATGCAACTTTAATTGATTATTCTAACTATACACCTTTTATCAGAATCTACTATACAATAAATCTACTATACAATAAATCTATTGTACAGATTTACTGCCAGAGAACAGATACAATTTAATACCATAAAAGACAAGCAGGTTACTTTGGTTTGGCGCATTAAATTATTATTAACCCCCAATATGATGAACATGTTTACAATTATTAAATCAAATCAGTTAAAAAGACTTTATTCAGCTTCAGAACAACTTACAGTAGCTCAAAGCCAAATTAGCAATGCGCTTCGATTTATTAAAGCCATACAGGAAGGCAATCTTACACTTGCTTATCCTGGTTTAAAAGATGATAAAACCGATTTTCCTCAGCAAGCCGATTCATTGGCTTGCTCACTGATGCAGATGCGGGAACAAATGAAAGCTATCGCCCTGCAGGAGAACCAGAGGAAATGGGCAAGTGAAGGACTAGCCTATTTTACAGACATTTTGCGTGATCAACAAAATAATGCCTCCTTGTATGATATACTGCTGGCCAGTCTGGTAAAATACATAGGGGCCAATCAAGGTAGTTTGTTTGTTGTGGATATTGAGCAAAATAGGCCAGCTCAGTTTTTAAGACAGGTGGCCTGTTATGCCTATGATCGTAAAAAATACACAGAACAGACAATACAAATCGGAGAAGGGCTTGTTGGGCAATGTTATCTGGAGGCTGAAAGCATACATCTGACTGATATCCCTGCTAATTATATATCGATAACCTCTGGCTTGGGAGATGCAAACCCACGTAGTTTGGTATTGATTCCTTTCAAGCTTAATGAACAGGTTCTGGCTATTGTAGAACTGGCATCATTTAATCTATTTTATTCCTATCAGATCGAATTTATTGAAAAGCTGGGAGAAAGTATTGCCTCCAGTATTTCTTCAAACCGGGTTCATCAGCAAACTCAACAATTGCTGTTGCAATCTCAACAACAAACCGAAGAATTAAAAGCACAGCAGGAAGAGCTCAAGCAAAACCTGGAAGAACTTGCTGCCAGCCAGGAAGAAGTCAGGCGGAGAGAAATAGAATCTCAAAATCTGCTCCTGGCTTTTCAAACTGTTACCAATACATTTGCCAGCATCGAATTTGATATGCAGGGAAATATACTGGAGGCCAATGAAAACTTTCTTCTGGCTATGGGCTACCGCTCAGAAGAAATCAGAGGAAAACATCATCGGATCTTTGTTGACCCGCTGTATGCACAATCGGCAGACTACATCCAATTCTGGCAAAACCTTCAAAACGGTAATGTCTTTATGGGACAGGTAGTTCGCTATTCCAAAGATCAACAATCAATCTGGATGCAGGTCTCTTATGCTCCTGTGAAAGACAGGGATGGAAAGTATACAAAAGTGATTAAACTGGCCAATGACATTACCCGTCAGAAAGAACTTGAAATTTTTTCTCAACAACAAGTAGAAGAGTTGCGTGCTCAGGAAGAAGAGTTGCGGCAAAACATGGAGGAATTAGTTTCAACTCAGGAGGAAATCGAACGACAGAGCAAGCAGCTGCACGCATTATCTGCAGCAGTTAACTCAACGCTTGCTACCATTGAATTCGATAGGAATGGCTATGTTATTTCTGCCAATGATAACTTTTTACATTTAATGGGGTATACCCTCTCACAGATTCAAGGTAAACATCACCGGATTTTGGTCAATCCCGATTACAGGCAAACAAAAGAGTATACTCAGTTTTGGGAAGAGCTCAGACAGGGAGTAGCTCAGGTAGGGGAGGTAGAACGTATCACATATGCCGGGGAATGTATGTTGTTAAATGCCAGTTATACACCTGTATTCGATCTGGAGAATACAGTAGTACGGATTATTAAATTTGCCCAGAAAGTCACTGCATTTTCTAGTCAGTCCTGAATAATTACTCAGAAATAATTACTCGGATTTAAAGTTGGTATTAGTTACGTAGTTAAAATGAGAGAGTAAAAAAGGTATAGTTTATGACTATACCTTTTTTATGGTATAGCCAAAGGATTTACTTTTTACTACCTTTTAATGGGAAATATCTCTATAATCACAAGCTTTTCTAAACCTTGGAATACATTCAAATGCTATCAGGGTCTTATCATCTTTCAGGTTTTCTTGTGCCAGACAGATGATAAGCAACGCTTTTATAGCTCGTAAATTAATCCTGCAGGATTGGATCTCGAAGATAACCTTTTACGTTATTTCCGGCCTAGTTAATATACCCCTAGTTAATATACCCCTAGTTAATATACCCCTGATTCATACTAACTAGCAGATATTCCCGATAAAATCCTACTGATTCTTTTGCCGGTATCACACTGCAGGAGTAAGAATATCAGAGTATCTCAACCTGGAAATCCATGACATAACGTCTACGGTTCTTTGTTGACATTTTATTTATTCAGTTACCGGAGTTTTTGCATCAAAAAAATCAAAACTGAAGAAGATCAATCTGGTAATAGCTCTAATCTGCTTGATAGAATTGTACTAAAAACTATACCTTATCCAATAGCTCTGCTCTACGCAAGCACTAAATGATCAGTTGCCAACGAAGCTAGTGTCTTAACTTTTTTACTTACAACTCATAGTGCAATGATAAGGAATAGTGTATTGATAAAGTATTGTAGTTGAGAAGCCTACTGATGATTTGTTTCTTATACTCAGGTTTGCTTGAAAAATCGAATAGGATTAATTACAATCTGCTATTATCTCCTTATAGGAAGCGAATTTATACATCCAAAGCTATCGCTCTTTTTATAGATCCTTGCTGGTTTATTTGCCATTATTTGTTGTTGGAAAAACAAGTTGATACCTCATTTGGGTAAGATCTATAGACTCACTTGTAAATAACTGAAAACGACTAAATAAAAGAAGACTAAAACAGGGACATACTGTGTTGCTATCATAAAAAGCCTTTATGTAAGTATTCTTTATGTTTGGACTTTTAAACTAAAGCAAGGATTGTGTTTTATTATATGAATATGTGTTTATAGATGTTATTTATAGTTATTTTTTTAAATGTATATATTTCTCTGTGATATATAAGGTTGATAAAATAAGTCAGATAATGTCTCACATCTAATAGAAGCATACGTTTGAATAGCCAGCTCATTGACACTGGATTTACAAGCATAGTGCTTTTTATCAGAACCAAGTGCTATAAAAGTAGTTCCTTTCTATAGTTCTAATAGATCTGCTTATAATACGTCAGATGGAAGGATGTTCTTAAATAATCTAATCAAAAGCACAATTTTCAAATTGACTCTGCTATACATCTTAGAACGACAGATCATGTAATATTCTGATTAGATGTGTAAGTTAAGAGAATGTGCTTAAAAATCTGACTACCTCAATAAGTACATTATAGATGTATATATGTGTTTTTAATGTGCACATTGTCAGGTTTATACATTACCTCCGCCAGGTGTCTACACTTTTGTCTTCATAGGGGAAAAGAGTCTGATTCGTGATCTCTATAACTTTGTTACTCCTTATGCTTTTTGTATTTCTAAACGAGCTTCGGAAGTTGTGTTTCCTTTTATACTCTACAATTCTTTTTCACCAGTGGTATGTTTGATCTTTTTACAAATAGTGGACGAAGGTTTATACTTTTCGTTTTATTTCTGATAGCAGATGCATTTGCCATGCTAACAGCTTCTGCCCAGACCACCTATAGTTGGAATGCGGCAACCCTCAATTCTGATTGGAATGAACCTGCCAACTGGACTCCTGCCAGAAATTCGCCAGCTAGCAGTGATATTATTCAGTTTAATGCAACACCTGTTTCGCCTATTATTAATGTGTCTGCTGATTCCATTGGAAGAATTATAGTCAGGAGCGGTGTTAAAGTGAGCTTGACTGCCAGTACAAATGCTAATGGAAAAACATTGGTGGTAACTGCTGGTAGTGGCAATAGCATTGATCTTAATCCAAATTCCTCTTTAACTTTTCTTGGAACGTCCAGGCTTAATCTGTCTCTGGCTGCAGATCTGAGCATTGGCAATGGAGCCATACTGGTTTTTAATGCCCAGGCTACACAGACTGTAACGGTAACTGGAAATTTATTGGCATCCAATGGAACAATTGATATCAGTAGTGGAGATTTAGATCATATCCTTAACCTGGCAGGCACATCCAATACAGTAGGCATTTTCACTACCAGCGCTACTTCCAATAGTACGGTTATCTACAGTGGCAATACTAACCAGATGGTGTTTGCCAGTAGTAACTATATTAATGTAAGCACGCTTGGTAGTAATACCAAAACTCTTCAGGGAGATACACAGATAAACGGAGATCTATCCATTGGAAAAAATACTACAGTAGATGTTACTACCTACAATCTGAATATTGTTGGCAATACTGTCATTGCAGGAAATTTTAAAGATATACACAATCAGGGTGTGAATACCTTTACAGGTACAGTAAATATTACCAACACAGGCTCATTCTCAATAACAGGTAGTTCATCCCTTATTTTTAAGGGAGGTATCACAAACAATGGTACCTTCTCAACTACTGGTTCCCAACTTACTTTTTCTGAAAAAGATCAGACTTTATCCGGCAGCAAATCTCTCTTAATTGGAGGCAATGTGCTCATTGTTGGCTCCATCAGAGTTACCAATCAAATTACTGAAGCTACAAGTGGGGTAAGTATATCGGGTATGTTGAATGGAAACGATGCCGGATCTGTCTTTGAAAATAAGACTTTACTTGTTTACAGAAATAGTATAATTCCTATGTCAACAGGAAGCCTTCTGGCAGGTTCCTGTCTAAATACAGTCCAATATCAAGGATCAAACCAGAGCATAAAGGCTACAACCTATTGCAATTTGTTTTTAACTGGAGCAACAAAATCCCTTACCGGTACAACAAGCATAACAAATGAGTTAACCGTTTTCAACAATACAGCTTTACAAATTGGAGGAAATGACCTGACTGTGTTTGGTAGGACTTCGATACCCTCTTATGGAAAATTACTTGATAATTCATCTGTAGGTATCACTAATCTTACAAATTTGGAGATAAGCAGTGGCAGTAGTATTGACAATGGAGGAGGAAGTGAAGCTGGTGTTATTAATATCAGCGGAAAATTTATTACTTCTAGCCAAGCTATTACTCTTGGTTCGGTTACTCTCACTGTCGGTGGAGAAACTATTATTCAAAATGGAGGGCTTCAGTTCACCAATGTTTTGGGAGCAAAAGTATTTAATAACATTACTTTGTCAAGTCCTTGGCTTGATAAGATCGGATGGAATAATAATGTCAATGAATCTATCACAATTACAGGTAATCTGACAATTAATGCAGGGGTGTCCTTCGCTGCGGGTACAGGAGTCTATACTTTTACAGGTACTAATAAAATCATTACCTCAAACATTATTTTATCCATTCCATTTGCTACTTTTAGTGGATCCTATACAGCCAGTAATGGCTCTGCGGTAGGAGCAGATATTCTGATTGCTAACCCAGTTATTGCTCCTGGTGGTAAATTTGTCAATGCCACAACTTCCTACCCGTTAACTGTTGCCAAGTCCTATACTGCCAGAGCGTTTAACAATGAATCGAGGGCATTTTTTAACAAATTTGATCGTCTGAGTGCAAGCGGTGATGAAGGCAACACTGTTAGTGCTACAAATACCACTAATTTTACTTTTACTCATTCTGGGTCAGGAGAAGTGTATGCACTTCGTAGCCGGGATCTGAGTCCGGTGCCGACGACAGCTATTGTACGATTTAGCCTACAGGGTACTACAAGTAGTGCCAATGGTAGGGCTCAACTACTTTTGGGAAGTAATATGGAAGATAATACCTCTTCTGTTAATGCCATTGCCGGACTTGTATTTAATCTTAAAAATAATAATACCTTATCTATTAGTTCACTTAATGGAAATTATACAAGTGGGGATTATACTAACCCAGATAAAGAGTTCTGGTGGGTAGTTAATCGTAGTGGAGCTGACCAAACCTACACAGGACCCAACGGAAACTCGTATCCGATAAACAGTAATACCTCAGACTTATGGTATAATGGAGCTATTGTAACTACAGGTATAGCTATTACAGCTGGTTCTAACCCTATTGGAGAAGTAAAGTTTGCTCTAACAACGGGAATTGCGAGCATCAAGCTGAATGATTTACGAATCAATCCTATTGCAAAACTAAGTATTTCCCCTATATGCTGGTATGGAGGGCAGCCTGTCGCTATTCCGGTGACACTAAGCACTATCGGCCCAGGTGGAGGATTTAATGCAGGAACTGTTTTCAAAGTACAAAGGTCTAACGCAAATGGAGTGTTTAACCAAGATCTTACACAGGATATTTATGGAACCTTAACCCCAGCTGATCCAACTTCTTCGACAGTTTTTACTATCAGTACGACTTTTCCTGATAAATATTCAGATGTAGGGATAAAAGATCTGGGTAACAATTATCGGTACCGGGTAATTAGTACGGATTTGCTGCTAGTAAGTGCTAATAATGATTATCCCATGTATTATATAGCTAATCCCGGACCTGAATCCATTGACCCGAACTTTCCGACTCTGTCTGTTGTCAGGGCTTATGAATCAGGGAAGTATGTTACAGCCTACTGGGGGTATACCTATGGCTCTACAGATACTAAGATCATTAAAATACCCTCTGCATCAGGGAATAGTTACACTCCCAGATTATCAGATTTTCCCGGTACGGGAGAATATTATCTGGTAGCCGTAAGTACATCTGGTTGTATGAGTAATGCAAAAAAGATTGTTGTCAATTGTTCAGGCACTGGCAATCTGATTAAAAATGGTGATTTTAGCAAAGTGGGCAAATATGGTGTGGGTAAAGGCATTAATGATATTAATGGAAACGGAATCATTGAATTTGATCAGGGTGATTTTGAATCTGAATTTAACCAGCACGATCCTAATGCTCATTCGTATGGCTGGCCAATAGGAGACTATACCGTTAGTACCAATCCAAACTGGTACTATGTTGGCTTTTGTGACATGAATAATGGCAACAGAGCTCCAACAAAAGATAGTAATGGAAAAACGATTGACGGAGGAAATATGCTTATCGCCGATGCACCCACTTCTGGGTCTGCTATTGCCTGGCGACAAACCATAACCAATCTGAAGCCATACACCAATTATGTTTTTACCTTTTGGGCCGCAAGTCTGGACCGGTATTCGCAAAATACACTTCAGTTTGCCGTGTATGTAGATTGCTACCGAATGGGAGATGATATTGTGGATAACTATGCTTCGTCCTGTAACTGGTCAAAATATTCTGTACAGCTCAATACGGGCAATCAGACCCAACTCACCTTAGGGATAGGAAATATCAGTGCATCGGGTTTGGGAAACGATGTCGCTTTTGATAACATAGAGCTATATGAATGTAGTAGTAAAACCAGTACTGGAAACAACTTTGCTGTAGTGAATAAATTTGTCTGGAAAGGATATACGTCCGATTGGTTTAATTCTGATAACTGGGGCGTGTGTGCTCCCAATCTGCCTACTTGCGGTGATGATGTGGTCATTCCGGCTACCCTGCCTGGTGGCAGGGTGTATCCGGTAATTAGTAAAAACTATCAAACACGCTCTCCTTCTTCTATTAATAGTTATGGGGGGACTAATATCAACAATAGTTTTACTGGTTCATTACCGAATACTGCAGCACAGGTACGAAATATTACCATAGAGACAGGAGCCACTTTGACTGTTAATGATTCCTATATGCTGCGTATTTGTGGTAATATGAACAACAATGGATCGGTCATTACCAATACCACAGGCACTATCGTTTTCTTTGGAAATGACATACAGAATATCTCCGGTAGTGGTGTGTTTAATAATCTGGCCATTGATCAGGGAAAATCTACTGATCAGGCAAAGTGGGCAACAACTGTGGTTAGTCAAACTAGTGCTATTACTGTCAATGGACTTTTGGATATTAAAAAGAGCTCGGACAAATTGGACATAAATGGTAACACACTTTATTTGAATGGAACCCTTTCTACCAGCTCGGGTACTATTAAGGGCAGTAATACCTCTTCCATTGTTGTTGGTGGTAGCGGAGATACAGGGGGGCGGCTCCTTTTCTCTCCAGGTGCACAGCAACTTAAATCCCTGGTAATAGACCGTGCTGGTGGACAAATTATATTAGGAACACCATTACAATTAGTAGGTGGTATAAATGCATTAACATTGACAAATGGAATCATTACTACCGATAACAGTAATTTATTGACGTTAGATCAGACTTCTACGGTCAGTGGTGCTTCTGAACATGTTTCCGGAGGGTCAAATGCGAGCCATATAAATGGTCCAATGGCTAAGATTACAGCAGGCACAACTGCATTCACCTTCCCTGTTGGTAGCAGTGGGGCACTTGGAGAGATTGGCATACAACCTTCTTCATCAAACTACAACACCTTTAAAGCTCAATATTTCAGGCAGAATCCGTATGAGTTAGGCAGGGTAGTCCAACTCCCTCTTGGCTATATAAGTGCTTTGGAATACTGGCGTATGGAACGTGTTTCTGGCACTAGCAAAGGTAAAATTTCCTTGCACTGGTCGTCCTACAGTGCTGTTTCGCCCCTTGCTGCTGGTTGGAAAGATCTGCGCGTGACCCGTTATAGCGCCCTTCCGGATACAACACAGGAAGGTATATCGCCTGCTGCAGGGATTTGGCAAAGCCGGGGCAATAGTGCTATTGGAGCTGGGGCAACGAAAGAAAATGGGTATATAACTTCAGCTGAGATTGGTTCATTCAGCCCTTATACATTTGGGACTGTGTCCGGATACAATCCACTACCTGTACAGATGCTTACCTTTACAGGTAGCATAGAAAAGCAGACAGTACACTTGAACTGGTCAACCACAAATGAAAAAAATAGTGCTTACTTTAATGTGATGCGAAGCAGTGATGGAATTCATTTCTCTGTAATCGGGAAAGTTCCTGCTCAGGGAGAATCTTCGTCTGCATATAGTTATGCTTTCGTCGATCAAAATCCAATGGCAATTAATTACTATCGTCTCGATCAGGTAGATACCGATTATCAGACTACTTTATCGAAAGTAATTTCCATTCAGTTAACTCTTTCTGAAATCAAAGTGGATATATTCCCTAATCCTTCCGATGGTAAACAGTTGTATCTGTATACAAACTATCAGGGTAAGGTGCAGATTAGCATAACCAATCTGCTTGGTGTAAAATTGGGAGAGCAAACAGTAATGGCTAATGGCAACACCTTAGATATTTCTCCATCAATTATACTTCCTGCTGGTTTGTATGTAATTACTGTGCAGACAGGTACAAAGGTTTCTTTACATAAGATTGTCATAGAGTAATTCATTGCTTTCTAAAGCAAAAAATAAATTCTTACTAGAATTTGCTCTTAGTTGGTCAATGCTCTTAGTTGGTCAAAAATAGTGGTTCATAATCCAAAGGGGATGTATGAGCCACTTCCCATTTCTTAATTATTATTATTGGTTTCTATCTATTATTCCCTACTTGTTTTCAACATACTTGGGTTGCCGAATATGATCACTCTAAAAATACGTCTTCAAACCATACAGTTAAAAATCAAAACGCGCACCATTCTCTTACTTCTAGGTTTTCTGCTATATAGTTTTCAGCCTCTTTTCGCCTCGGATACAAATATGTCAGGCTATTGGATTTCCTCATTATCGGAAAAAAGTGATAAACCCAATACCTGGATAGCCTTTCGTCAGGATATCATTTTGCCAGCGAAACCTAGTCAAGCAATAGCTATGATAGCTACAGATACAAAGTACTGGCTTTGGATTAACGGACAGCTTATCCTATTTGAAGGTGGGCTTAAACGCGGCCCCAATCCACAGGATACGTATTATGATAAGGTTGATCTGGCCCCTTACCTGAAAAAAGGAAATAACCAAATTGCTATCTTAGTCTGGCATTTGGGAAAAGATGGATTTTCACATCTAAACAGCGGACGTGCCGGACTTTTTTTCTCTATGCAAGCAGACAAAGTAACCTTTTACAGTGATAACAAATGGGTATGTCGGATTCATCCCGCTTACAGCACAACGGATGAACCGTCTCCTAACTTTCGGCTTCCCGAATCAAATATTCGTTTTGACGCCCGAAATGATATGGGCTCTTGGCAAACAATGTCGTTAAATTCCTTACCTGATTTTAAAGCAGCCCAACAGATTGGCCGGCCCGGCGATGCACCATGGAATGGTTTAGTAGAGCGTCCGATTCCCCAATGGAAAGATTTCGGAATTAAAAAGTTGTCCTTTAAACGGCATCATGGAAATGGGATAGATACAATTTTCGCTCCTTTGCCCTACAATATGCAAATGACCCCAATTATTATTGTAAAAGACAATACAGGTGGGCATAGGATTGGAATTAGTACAGATCACAGTGTAGCTGGTGGAACCAATAACTTACGGGCAGAATATATAACAACCAAAGGCTATCAGGAATATGAGTCATATGGCTGGCTAAATGGTGAGAAAATTTTGCTTACTGTTGCTTCTGACATTGAGGTCATCGCTATCAAGTATCGTCAAACAGGATATAATACAGAACCTGTTGGTAGTTTTACATGCAGTGATGAATTTTATAATCTGTTTTGGAAAAAGGCACTGCGCACCTTATATGTCAATATGCGTGACAACTATTTTGATTGTCCAGACAGAGAACGCGCGCAATGGTGGGCAGATGCAGTATTACTTATGGGGGAAAGCTTTTATACCTATTCTACCTCTACCCATGCGTTGATGCGTAAAGCCATACATGAACTGGCAGCCTGGCAGCGAACAGAAGGAGAATTATTTTCTCCGATCCCCGGAAACTTTAACAAAGAACTGCCTGATCAGATGCTTACCAGTATTGGATACTATGGTTTTTGGAATTACTATCTAAATACAGGTGACCGCAAGACAATAGAAGAGGTTTACCCTGCTGTAAAAAAATATCTTTCCCTGTGGAAAACTGATGATACAGGCCTTACCGTATTGCGTCAGGGAGATTGGCTTTGGGGTGATTGGGGAGATAACAAAGACATAAGACTGATTATAGCTGGCTGGCACTACCTGGCCTTAGATGGTGCGGCAAAAATGGCAGACCTGCTTGACAAAGATATAGATGCAACTGGCTATCGGTTGATTATGGCACAAGTAAAAGCCGGATACAACAAATGCTGGAATGGCTATGCCTACCGTCACTCTTCTTATCAGGGAAAAACCGATGACAGGGTACAAGCCATTGCAGTCATTTCCGGAATAGCTGATTTATCAAAATATCCTTCTATCCTTGCTATATTAAAAACACAGTTTCATGCCAGCCCATATATGGAAAAATATGTAATGGAAGCATTATTTGTGATGGGGCAAGGAAAATATGCCTTGCAACGAACGAAGGAACGTTTCTCTGAAATGGTGAAAAATCCGGATTACACGACTTTGTTTGAAGGGTGGGGGATAGGCGAAAGAGGATTTGGTGGAGGCACAACCAACCATGCTTGGAGCGGAGGCGCGCAGATTGTAATCGCCCAGTGCGTTTTTGGTGTTAAACCACTACAAGCAGCTTATAAGACCTTTCTTGTTGAACCCAATCCTGCTACCTTTACTTCAGGATCGCTTACAGTTCCAACTGTGAAAGGAATGATTAGTGTGTCATTTGAAAAAGAAATCAGCGAGTTTCAATTAAAATTAACTGTCCCGACAGGTACAACAGCAATTGTCCGTTTAGGTAAGGATGTAAAAGTTTATGTGAATAAGAAGTTGCTCACAGAAAGACAACTCTGTGTAGAAAAACAATGGCAGAAAGCCTCTTTCACAACTTTTAAGCTTTTCGCTGGTGAATATTTTATCACAACGAAAAAAGGAGTATAATCTTCTCTGTAGACAAGTTAAAAAGTAAAAGATTGCTCTACGAGAACTTTTCTAAGGTAATGATGCTGGTAAAATAGGCCGGAGATTTTCTTTATTCATCCTTTGTTTAACGTTAGATCTGGATTGTATAAAAGGTAAAGGATTGAGAAGAAACTGGTTTTGCTTTGTTCAATTAAAAACACAGGTAACTCAATCCTACTTGCAAAACCCAATTAGTGAAAATCAACGATCAAAGTTAATGGTTTAATTACCAGCTTCCAATCTTACTAAAATAGCCGCAATTAGGCCAACTTAACAATTAGACCACCTTAGCAGTTTTTATACTATAAGGCACTTTGACATTTGTACAATCCGGTCTGCTTACCCGCTTGTATTTTATCAAAAGACCTTCTTATACTCGTTTTCTGGTTTTGCCCGAAAGTGTCTAGGGTCCAGTAAAGTGTATGCTCTAGTGTGGTATTTGCCACAGGTCATAGTTTATTTTGGAAAAGATGTTTCTATTGTTGATCAACACCCTCGATGAGCTAAACATACTGTACTATTGGTCCGGGCACTACGGCTGTCAAGTTTGTTGACATCTCTATTCTTTTATTTATGATGCTGTAACAGCTCTTCTGTGTGCATTATTCCATTGTCCATACTCATTATCTTTATTGCCTCTTGCTCTATGACAGCAGACAAACCTCCCTGATTGGCTTTTACATATTTGATAAGAGAAGTCAGAATCTAATCATAGAGTTATTGTATTTCTGTTTGTATATCTGCATGGTGTACAAAATATCTACAAACTGCGTAAGCCCTTCAGTAATCCAGATGCATTGGTTTTTTCTGCCCCCGCATGCTCTCGCATTTGTATCAATGCCTCAGCAAGTGCCTTTTGAGGTCGTTATACTCTCTACCTGAATCCAGCCAAGATACGCTTCAAAATATCTTGTCAATGCTAAATAAAAAAGAACGCATATAAAGAAAATTCAGCCGAGAACAATACAATTTCAATCAAAGAACCCTACCAAGTATGATACAGAATGCTATGTCCCAAGATAGTATAGAGGTATAAAGGAAAATCTATAAGGGAAATATACTTATCGGATTAAAACCCAACCACACACAAGGAGACAAAAACAATGACTATTTTAAAGCTGACCTATATATAGCGAGAAGGAATAGTAAAGCTAATGTTGATAAATATCTATTACAAATACCTTGTAATGTATTGATAATGAGATAATTGTGTGCGTGAGGGTAGATCCATATTTTTTATAGCTTGTTTATATTCCTGTTAAAAAATCAATAGGGATATAAAGTTTATTCTCATATATATCTGATACCTATGCCCTTTTTTGTTATTCTCTTTACAAAGATTTATTGTCCTCATTTTTGTCTAGATGGAAAATCCAAGAGTACAAACCTATACTTTTAGCTTTGTATCATCGATTGCTAACAATCTGTTCGCTACATTATACTATTTCATATTTAAAATTAACAACCAAACCACTGCACCTACATACGATTACACCTACATACGATTACATTTTTGCCCGGATCCACTAATGGTGTTATTGCTTTCCCGCCAAAAGAAAATTATCCCTACTGATTAATTATCCAAACTGGCCTAAAATGAAGACTATACTAACCATTAATTTACTTTACTAAGTATAATTAATGCAGAGTTGATTGTGCTATTTCGGAGCAAATGGAATCTCGTTGGGCAATCTATGTGACTGATTTGTGTGATAAAGTTAACTTGTAATGCGATAAATTATACTGAAGATCAGCTTGAGAGCACAACCCTGACCCTGAGAGCACGACCCTACAGATTACTATTGAAATAGCGTAGTTGTGTGAGGATAGTCATCTTGTGCAAAAACGTAAAAAAATCCTATATTTCTTAAATAGTTAGATTCACCCTATCCGAATGTCTCATTTTCATACATTTGATTTCTTCCTGAGAAATTTCTTTGGACATCCTATTCCTTCACAGAAGCGAGCAGGTAACCAATTCAGAACCATTATAACATTTCAGTTTACTTTAGTTTGTACAGGTGTTTTCTTACTAGCTGCTATTCTTGATTTTATAGTTGCCGAATATATGTTGGGATATGCAATCCTGATGGGCCTTTGTATTTTTTTATGGATTTTGTGTGTTCAGGATGAAGGGTATTATACCTTTACTTCGACATTATCTATTCTGATTATTAACGCACTTATTTTTGTACATGATGCTCGGTATGGTATACAGGCTGGCGTATATTTCTTTTATTTTCCATTGGTATTTGCAATCTTTTCCACCTTTTCCTATAAAAATAAACTCTTTATAATTTGCCATCTGCTAGTCACAATTGCAGGATGGGGAGTAATGGAATTGACATACCATTCACTCTATTATTCAAAAAAACATGGTTATGAAACGCTGCACGGACTTTTTATTTTTTGCATGGTTACATCATTGTGTATTACAATCGTATTTGTGTATTTGATCCTGCAACAAATACGGACGAGTTCTATCGTACATGAGCAGGAAAAGCTAAAATCAGTCTTGGATAGTAACAATCAGATGTTGATGCTGATTAACAAGGAGAGGAAGATAGAACTTTTTAATCGGCGGTTTTTTGATTATTGTCAAACTGTATATGGAAACACGTTGCAGATAGGAGGTAATTATCCAGATTATGGAAATCCACAAAATCGGGAAATGGAAGCAGATGCTTTGGATAAAGCATTTTCTGGCCAGACTATTCAAAAAGATATGTTGGTGATGATGGGAAATGTTCCTACCTGGATGAGTTTGAATTTTGTTCCTGTTGTAAACAAAAGAGGCGAAATACATAATGTAGCCTTTTCTGTTTTAGATATTTCTGAGCGTAAAAACTATGAAAAAAATCTTAGTGAGACAAATGCGATTCTTACCAAGTTAAATCATGAACTGGATCATTTTATCTATCGGTCTTCACATGATATGCGAGCTCCGCTAGCATCTGTATTGGGGTTGGTCGAATTATTTCAGACGGAGGAAGATGAATCAGAACGGGAGGAGTATATAGCAATGATTGGTAAGAGTGTACATAAGTTAGATCAGTTATTAATTGACATTACTCAATACGCCAAGAATAGAAAACTTGAAATCAGAAATCAGCCATTGTATTTTTCAGAAATAGTTAATGAATTAATAGAGTCATTGCGATTTGCTAAAAATGCACAAAGTATTGACTTTAAAGTAACTATTATCCAGGATAAAGCCTTCTATAGTGATGAAGAAAGAGTGAGGTCAGTGATTGGTAATCTGTTGTCTAATGCTGTACGGTATCGTTCCTTACAAGTGGCCTCTTTTGTAGAAATAACAGTTGTTGTCAATGATGATAAGGCAAAGATTACTATTACTGATAATGGTATTGGAATAGAACCAGAATATCTGAGCCGGATTTTTGATATGTTTTTTAAGGTTTCTCACAAATCAGTGGGATCTGGACTAGGCCTTTACATTGTAAAGGAAACAGTGACTGCTTTAGGTGGCTCTATACATGTGAAATCCGTAGTTGGATTGGGAACAACATTTATAGTTGAATTAAGATAGTTCTGAGAATGGGATACAAAACTTGTCATAGCATTTGTATGATTGTGACATAGTGCTATTTAAAATATAGGGCTAATTTCAAAAGTGAAATAAATCTCATACGTTTATAAACCGACTCAAAACATTGCTTCCTGATAGATAAAGAGTAAAGGTTCAAAAGATGTACTATAGTTAATTTCCTTTTAAAAATTTTAAATTATTGCTATTATAGTGGTGTACTTATAAGTAACTCGATCGAGTTGTCCATAAGTACACCACTTTTTTGCTTTTAGCACCTTTTATTTTCTGTTCTCCTACTATTGACTCGTCTATCCAATCCAAAGCTCACAAGGTAGTAGCCGTCGATATTGGCTCAAAGTCTACCAGCAGCTAGAAGATACCAGCAGCTAGGCTCTGCCAGCAAATCCACCCAAAAATTTAGCATCGCCCGTTTAACCTTACAGCGATGGGTCAAACCAGAGCAGTAGAAGGGATTGGAAGACTTATCCCGTAGACCCGATTACCTGTCCAGATAAAAATGGGGAAGATGTATGTAATTGAAGACCAATTTCAAAGTGTGCGTACAGTTTTATTGTGCCAGATTTCACTGTGTTATATTGCGCCTACTATTGGGAACAGTCTCAAAAAAGGGGACTATTTCAACTTAATCCCACGTCAATGTCTCCTTTTTTGTCTATGGCCAGAATTAACCTTCTACACTAACTTACCCATAACTTTGCCTCACCCTTCCACTTACCGAAATCTTTTGTCTATCCAGTATAGATAAGACAGTTTAAAAATTAAACATAATTTCCCTTATAGCATTATCTGTATTTACAAAGTCAATCCTTTTTTACTGAGTTTGCACTCTAAGGATGGTAATCCTCTACCGGGTCAGGTACCTATTCGGAAATAGTTTACTTAGTTTCCATTCAAATTAGTTTCCATTCAAATTAGTTTCCATTCAAATTTCTATTATGAGAGAGTTTCTCCAACGCTTTACTGTGGCCCGTCGGCTTTCTATAACACTATTTATTACCCTTTTCTTTTTCTGCGTAATCGGAATGCTACTTTATCATATGTCTGTACGCAATCAACAACTCAGACAACATATTATCTCTTATGGAAGTTTTAGCAGAGACATTTCCGAAATCAGAGGTATGTACAACTCGATGCGAGGCGATTTTGGTTTTGCTTTTATTATAAGCTCGGAAACTGATCCGGTAAACTCTGTCAAACTTGTCGATTGGTTTACTTCACGCAATCAGAGTCTGGTTCGTTTTATACAAAGGCTTAAAGGATATACGGATTTACCTGTCAATCTTTTGCAACAAAGAGATAGTTTTCTGATCAGTCTGGAGCACTTCCAACAATTGAATCAAAGTAAATTTGACCAGGTCTTGTCAGTAACTGCTGCAGATTCGAGCACAACTAATTTTATTGAACTGAAGAGCTTTCTTTTTGACCAGTACACTACTTCGTTTCAAGAGTTGACAGATCAGTCAAATAAACTTGAACTGGCGTTAAGCAGACAAAATGAGATATTAATTAAAGACGCAGATCATAAGAGCAAACAAATTCTACTGTTAAGTGCCATTTTTATCGTCTTGTCAATAGTAGGAATCGTTTTTTTCTTCAGAATAATCACGCAATCAATCGTTCAACCTGTACATAATGCCAAAGATTGTCTCCAACGCCTTTCCTTAGGAGAAATACCTTCTATTCACATGGTACATGGAAAAGATGAAATTTCAGACATGTTACGAGCCTTATTGGTATTACTAGACAACCAGAAAAGACTCGTCCGCTTTACAGAAGCTGTGGCACAGGAAAACTTTGGTGTGGAAGCAGACATGTTTGGTGGCAATGGTCCGGTAGTGGCATCACTCATACGTATGCGAAACAGTTTAGAAGAGTCTGCTGTGCAGAATGCTAACAAGAACTGGTATAATGAGGGCATATCTAAGTTAAGTCTGATTTTACGAAAAAAAGAGGAAGACTTAAACCAAATGGCCTTTTCTGTGCTTCGGTTTCTGGTTAAATATGTGGGAGCTAATCAAGGATCGTTCTTTATTATCAATAGTTCCGATAGTGAACAGGAATTGGTATCTGTGGCAACATACGCCTACGATCGTCAAAAATTTGGGCATACACGCATACAATGGGGGGAAGGATTACTTGGTGCAGCTTGTCTGGAAAAGCAGATGATCTATATGACTGAAATTCCGCAGGGATACACCCAAATTACCAGCGGCTTGGGCGAGGCTACTCCTAGTTGTTTGATTATTTTACCACTTTTGTATGAAAATCAGGTCGAAGGAGCCATAGAATTAGCCTTGTTTGAAACGTTGAATGAGCATCAGGTCAACTTTCTCAATGACGCTTCCAATGTAATTGCTTCAGAGCTGAACGGTGTAAGAACCAATTTGAAAATTCGACTGCTACTCCAGCAAACACAACAGCAAACAGAAGAACTCAAAGCTACGGAAGAAGAAATTCGACAGAACATGGAAGAACTTTCTTCAACGCAAGATGAGATGTCTCGCCAGCAGAAACAAAATAACGAACTACTCCAGCGGTTTGATCTGGCAGCTAAAACCACCACCGAAGGTCTGTGGGATATGCGTGTTCCGGCAAATTTAGAATTTACCGATGAGACTCATTTTGAATGGACTGATAATTTTCGCAGAATGCTTGGGTATGTCAGTGTAAGCGATTTTCCCAATAAACTCGGATCATGGTCAAACCTACTGCATCCAGATGATAAAGAAAGAACGTTAACTGCCTTTTCTGCACACTTGCTTGATTTTACTGGAAAGACGCCTTATGATATAAAATATCAGGTAAAAACACGTACAGCAGATTACCGTTGGTTCCGCGCAGTAGGTAATACACTACGGGATGAAACAGGAAAACCCCTCAGGGTTGCGGGTACACTAATTGATATTCAGGAGCAAGTGGACTTACTAGGGTTATCGGCTGCTATTGATTCAACGCTGGCTACTGTTGAAATCAGTCATGAAGGTATAATCCTTTCGGCAAATCAAAATTTTCTCAACTTGCTTGACTACCAATTAAATGAAATCCGAGGTTGCCATCACTCATCTTTGATTGAGAGTGAGTACAGTCGTAGCCTAAACTATAGTGAATTTTGGGAATCATTAAAAAAAGGCATCTCTCAAGTTGGTAAACTTGTCCGAATTACTCACAGTGGTGAAGAAAAATGGATAAGTGTAGTTTACTCACCTGTATTTGATTTTCAGGGAAAGCTAGTTAAAGTGATTGCCTTTTCTCCTATGCTCCATTCATTTGAGAATTAGTAAAGTTCTTTACAACTATAATAGAAGTGGTCGAAGTGTCTCATTGATGCGGAACCTGACAAAGCGCATATAAGCTATTTTTTTAGAAAAGTTCATAGCTGACCTGTCTTTGGCCGATCCATTCTTTGACTGATCGAATGTAGAGCGTATAACCTGTTATTCTTCTAATGGATAAAGAATAACAGGTTACAAATAACAGGTTATAGACAACAGGTTACAGAAAAGTGCTTTTTGATAGACAAAGAAGAGATATTCGTTACGTAACTATGGGCTCTAACGATGTAAATAGTTTTGCCCTACAACTTTGCTGAAAAAACACGCAAAACAGACTAATTAAAATAACTAATAATAGTAACTACTAAAGGTATACAATAAGTTAAATCGTCAGCGTTTAATACAAGCTTTTAGTAATGTAGGCTTCCCTATAAAGTGAGCCAGTGAAAAATAAAGAAAAATGGTTATTGACGTCCACCCAAATTTAAGACCGGTCAGAAGTGGAAAAATCGGTGGTATTGAACACTTGCGATTGTTCTTCTATCTGGCAGGGTGTAAGTCCAGCGTCTCAGCTCAGATAGTGAACTATGAGGTCTGATTTTTTCTTAACGGCATCACCCTTTCCATTCGATGATTGGCTGACCGATTACGAGCGTCTCAGTTGTGATCGGAGGTTTGTTGCGAAGATTCAGGCCTTCTTCCTTGTATAACCGATACACTCGTTTAACAGATCGGATATGATCTGCATTATCACGCCATCCTTCACGACGTAAAAGAGTATAGATCCGCAGCATCTCTGCGAAGTCATATCCATCTCTAATCCGCACAGCTGCTACGGATCAGAGATGATCCGCTCCTTGATCCGCCTTTTGAGTACTGTATCGTCTAGCTGCTACGTGAATAAAGCAGATCTGCTTCATAACATCGGATTTGCGTTTTTTCTTTTGATAGTACCACACTGACCGCTGCAAGCCTAGCACTGAACAGGCTCTGCGGGATGAAATGCGGTAACGGGTATGTGAGAACATCGTCCATCACTTGGGTACCCAGCTTACGCAGCTACTTTGCGAAGTCAAGCTGGTTTTAAAAATTTTTTTTACCGGAGCATCTTTGATCCGTTCACATCCTGTAGCATTTGTTTGTCCAGGCTCGCATATCAGAGATGATCCATCGGCTACCAGTTGCTTGAGTTTGGCATTTTCTTCTTCCAATTGGCGCAGATGGCGTAATTCAAGCCCATGTGGTCCCAGCCAAAACGCTTTGAAGGTATCAGATTGAAACGCCTAACCCACCAAACTTCTTCTTCCAGTTATAAAATGTGGCATGTGAACCAGATACGGTTCATTAATACCCATTTTTCGACAGACTTCTTCAACTGAGACCCCTCTCTCGGCCTGCTTCAATGCAAACGCGATTTGTGCTTTAGTAAACTATTGGATCTGAGATGATTGTTTATCTGAGATGATCTGGTTTTCATGGCGATTTTCTTTATGTGTACACTAAGTAAAATCACTTATTTTTTCTACTTCCCTATGAAATAGCAGCGTAGGTCCATTTTTATGGGGGGAGGCCAATGACTTTAAGCAATCAAGACTTAGTCACTGAAAAGGGAGTTAATGGTAAATAGGAATATTTCTTTTGTAAAAAATCGAGTTCCTCACGCAATTTGAGGATTTGTTTTGATAAGCGTTCGTTTTCCGTTCTAGCAGCAAATAGATTTACTTGTGAATGCCTGATCATAGTAAGTATTTAATCAGAAATCGTTTATATTAAAAAGGTCTTTTGTTCTTATTAGATGCGTCAATACAGACAACTAGATGAGTTTATACCCAAAAACTTAGTACTTACAAACTTATTATTCAAAAAAGTTGCTGTAACATACAGCAACTTTTCTAACACAACTAATTTGGGAATGTAACCTAAATGCACTGTATGGACTCCCTAACAAAGCTAGCATATTGCCAGGTAAACTTACAGCTGTATATACAGATGTCTTCTTATTTGTCCATAAGAAAGTTGTCTATAAGAAAATGGTTCAGATAAATCTACTGGCAAAAAATCTCTGGTCCGCTTATGGTGAGTAGGACATTTGGCTCAGGTGGCAAATATATAGTGAAACTGGTCAGGATTGAATGATGAGCTAACCAAAATTATTTCAGAATGTGATAGTGATTATGCTCGGATAGATTTTTCAGTTTTCTTTAGTGGAGTACCGTTCCGAAAAAATTGATGAGAAGGTGAATCAGTGGAGGGGAATTAGTGGAAATAACTAAAATAACGTAAATTCCGGACTAATGTAAGCAGCCAGAATCACTTTAGGACTTAGTATTTGGAGAAAGAAAACTAATCTGAGAGCGAAAGTCTTTTCATATCTTTTAGAATCTGTTCTATCAATGCTTTTGTCATGGGTTTTGTTAGAAGTTTTCTTACTCTGGGAAAGTGAGTGATTCGCTCTTTATCAATAAAACTTATTGAGTTAGTGAGTACATACAAAATGCAATTTTCATTCAGTAAAGAAGGATTGTTTTTCAAAATGGCTAAAAAATCATATCCGTCCATAAAAGGCATATTCAGATCCAGGAACATGACTTGTGGAAGGTCTCTATTTGTTAGATCAGAAAGAAAATTTACGGTAGAGACAATGGAATTCTGAGTAATGACAGTGTTTGCAAACCTGGTTTTAATGAAAATTGTTTCCCCAATTAATCTATCAATTGGATCATCATCTACCAAAAGCACTGTTGTATGTATAGAAGGCAAATCTGGACCTGATACTTTCATCATATGTGATCTATGGTTTAATGAATTGTGTTATTGTGAATCGTCAATACCATGTTTGAACAGTGCTGATCTGATTCGTTGTTTTTGAGCGTACAGAGACTATAGTTTAAGTGTATTCAACACCTTGTCTATTCAAAATATGATGTTTTCAAAGCATTGTCTGATCTGATACAGCAAAATGAGTAGCCGCCACACTATATAAATTCTGCTAGTTGAGATACTATCTAAGTGGTGTTTTAGACTTTTATTGTAATCCTAAATGGGAAAGGTTCTCCTTTTCATCCAAGGAGAAAAGCTCGTCTATATTCAGATACATAATAAAGTCATCTCCAATTTTGAAAGTGCCCTGAATGAACTTGTCTTGGTATTCAGAGTTAATAATTGGCAAAGATTTAATCTGATGCTGATCTGCTTCAAACACTTCTATAACTGAGTCCACCAATGCGCCGATGGTAATAAACTCACTTTGCTTTTCATTGCTTTTTGTAATTGTCAGTACTAGTAGGCAACTATCCTGTGTAGTTGGTACTGAAACCATTCCACATTTTATGCGGGTATCAATTACTGGCATAATCATTCCTCTCAGATTGGTTATGCCTCTGACAAAGGGAGGAGTGTCAGGAACAATAGTAATTTTGGTTACTTTCAATACTTCTCTTACTCTTAATTCATTAGTGGCAAATTTTTCCTCACCTAAGTTAAAAGAAAGATAGGATTGCCTTTTTATTGGCACTGTACTCATACTAAATCAATAGGTAGATTCAAAATTGTCCTTATTATTAATAAACTAGCCTCTGCTAGTGCGATCAACAGACCCTTTACTGCCCTATGGTAGGATAGAAGAGACTTGGTATTGGATTCGATCTTATTTAGCTATATTTTCAAAAGTTCTAATTTCAATTTCTCATAAAAATTCAAACATTGAGTTAATCATACCTTTATTGAAGACTTTGCTTGTATTTGCCGGCAATATTTCTAGCTGAAAAGGTTTTGTATCATGGATGCAAATTCAATTTTCTTTCAAATGAATCAATCCTCAGTGTTCGCCCTACCGTTTAGGATCAGAAATCCTTTTTAAGCGTTTTCTCTACTAGATTTAATGAACGCTCAGCATCATATGGTAGGGTCTTGTGTAAGAATTGTTCTCTCCATAGTGATTCAAACTACTCCAAACTATTGTATTAATGTAAATCTGCTTGAAGCTCTTAGAAGGATCGCTTGAAATTACTACTGTTAAACTACTGTTTTTAACAAAATATAGAATCCATATATAAAGTGAATCGACAAGTAAAATAGGATGCAAATCTACCAACAAGCTGGGATAGGATGTTAGCACGGTATATAGACAAAAGAGAGTACATCATCTCTGGGGAAACTATGTATCTGCCAATGTATCTACAGAGGAAACAATGTATTTACAGGTATTTATATCTATATCCTATCGGGCTCCTGTTAAGCAGAAGTCTGAGATACAGAATATGCCTGATTAATACGATGGATTACCTTAGTAAGAAAGAACTATGTCACGCTCATATCAAGCCCATACTAGTAAGCTGACAACGGATATAAAGAGATCTGGGTACATTAGGCTTTATCGAAAAGAATATACAGGTCGGATAGGATAGTCATTTGGAATGACTGGGTATGACCGATAGAAACAAAAACGCCAGGAGAAGTTTGATTAGGGTTAAGCCAATCAGCACAATAAGCTGGTAAACCTGAAGCAGCGAGTATGAAGCTAATATATATGGTAGAGTAACTGCCTAACTATCATTTTCTATCTTTTCATATTTAACAGATAAAGGTAGCAATAGGATACAGATTCAGGCACAAATGATAATTTATCTAAAATCATAACTTATCCGACAATATACTGGGATAAGCTATCATTTTCTCAATAGGATGTTCTTTTAAGAAAGAAAGGCTACTACAAAATGTAGTAACCTTTCGGATTAGTTATACTTTAAACCCAAATAATTACAAGAAAAGTTGCTGTATGTTACAGCAACTTTTACAACACAACTTGTTTGAATACATAATTAGATATGTCCTTAGAGGAGGGCACTCTGACACAAAGGTATTTGTATAATCTATATGGTAATGTTGTAACAACAGATGTCCATTCTTTTGTCTATAAGAAGGCTTGTAAATAAGGCTCGTGAACTGGGAGTAAATTAGTGGCTTCTCTGGTCAATACTAGAAACAAATACAGCGGTTACAACCTTTGGTAGTTAATTAACCTATGGTTAGAGAAAATATAAAAATGCTTCTATCGTTACATACACAGCATTAGTCATATCAATAAAATCCATCTCTTTGTCCGCTCTGCCTTCATTGTATTTGACTATATTCTCTTTTGATTGTATAAGGTGTAAGATAACTCTTTCTTTTGTGGAAGAACTACCCGCTGTTTCGATAACTGTCCGAGCCTGGTCAATAAGTGACAAAACCATAGTTAAATCAATTATTCCGCTTTCAATTTGTTCTATTTCTTGTTGTTCTATTTCTTGCAAAATCGTCTGCAGAGTTAATCTTTGGTTGCGGTATACCATCTTTTTAAAATTTTAGATTCATCGATTATAGATTTTGAACTTGCAGATTTTTATGAACAGGTGCTGTCAAAACACAAAAACAACCAGATTTGATAATACAAATGCTGTGTGATAGTATTGAGGTCAGAAAGCAGATACATAGTGTTTTGTCTAAGCATATTTCCTTTATGGGAAATTTGCATGTACTTTACGGCATTTTGGTAGGAAAACTGCAGGCCGCAAAGCAAAAAAAACTTCTTTACATTTCAATCTCTAGTTAACTAGACAAATGCAGAGACATTGAGTTTGTATTGAGTTTGTTTGGCTTGGCCGAACACGTCTCAAAAAATTATCTGTCACACTTTTTTCCTTACAGGACGGATATAAACTGAGTGAATCTTAATTAGAAGTTTTAGATATGAATTTAGATATGAACACTCTGCAAGCGATCAGAAACCTTGCAAGTGAAACATTGGACATATCTATGTTCAAATAGGAAGTTGATAAACTTAATAAGTCTTCTTTTTTGTCTAATTATCTATCTGCTCTTTTTCAGATTACTGTTCTACCTTTACTTAAATTTTCTGGCTGGTCAGAGGAGAACATATTCTTTTAAGATTCTGAAATGGTCTAACCCGGATAAGTGGGAAATCTATTATAGCCTGAAACTGGTCAGTCGTTAAATTGGTCAGTATTTGGCAACCCACAAACGTATTGACTAGAAGAAATAATTGGAAATTACACTAGTTAAGTAAGCTGAATGCCTGCTAAACAAATTCCCTGCTTTCACTTCTATTTCGTTGAGTAAATAATAATTGTTTTCTTCTATATAAGTAAAGGCCTGGTGAGTAAATGTGTATGGGAGAAAAAGACTACTCCAGGAGATATCTTGCAGTAATAACTTACTGGCAATCAATTTGCATACCCTTCATTTCTAACTCTGAGAAATCACCACAAAAGTAAATCGAAAATGCAGTGATTTATTACTGCAAGCATGGGTATTTCGACCATTTACATGGTCGTTCATTTACATGGCCGTTAACCGTTTCTTACGTGTTCTATACAATACAAATGCTTTAGTCAATTCAGAAAAAGACTATCTGTAGAAGCTATCCATAGTAACTATCTATAACATACAGGATACTATGTAATGCCAAAAAAATAGTTGTTCAGCTTAACTCTGACTATAAAAAGTTCAGATGAATATTCATCTGTTTTTATTAATAATTCAAGCTTGTAAAATAAATGATATGAAGATTTTCGAAAAAATTCAAACTGTTCTGGTTGTAGATGACAACGAGGTAGATGCAATTATAGCCCAAAAATTGCTGCATCATTCTGGATTGGTAACTACGGTAATAGTGTATAATTCTGTTGATGCAGCCATTAGATTTCTTTCCACTTGCTCTTTGGCTGAGCAACCCCAGGTTATGTTTTTGGATCTGGATATGCCTGATAAAAATGGCTTTGATTTTCTTTCCATTTTATCCGAAAACCCTTCTTTGCTGAATAATAATTGTATACTTTATATATTAAGCAGCTCGATTCACTATTTAGATAAAGAGAAAGTAAGTACTTTTCCAAGAGTGCGACAGTTCTTACACAAACCGATGACAAGGCAACTATTAACAACTTTATTTGTAAAACATGGACAATAAATGCGATTATGTGCTGACTCAATACATAGCCCGTGTGATTGCAGGTATAAAATATTAGTCAGAAAGGTACGATAATGTGTTTTTTACCCTTTTTAAAGGAAATGAAGATACGAAATAAACCCTGCTCCATACTAGTGAATAGTAAGTGATGATCAGTGAATAGTAAGTGATGATCGACGAATCAATGTTCAAAAGATTACTTTTTGCAGCTGTAGGGAGTGTAACAGGTATAGCCAGACAGCCAAAATGTAGGGCAAACTTTATGCGGCTATTTAGTATACATTCAATTTAGGGTTAGATACACATACCTGTTGAATGAATGCAAAGGTAAAATCTGTAATCGAATGGTAAAATTTTCAATTATTTGCATGCCATTTTAGACAAAAAAGAGGACAAAAAGATATACACAAATACATCTATCAAATTCCGACTTGCCTGCAATCATATTATATATTTCAGGTAATCTGCAGACAGTAATGGGATGAATATAACATGGGAATTTACTTTACTCTTCCAGTCTAGTTTGATACTCAACAGATTGATGCCTGGATAACTGCTCGTTTTTGATATGTACTTCTCTTTGCTTATCCCTGCAAACGAAAAAAAGCAACTTGTCGCTCTTTTTGTCTCTATGCAGTTTTATTATCTTTTACTCAGATCTGTTTTACTTTGTCAACCATCCCAAATTGGGACAAACCATTCTACAAGCAGACCTGTTATAAGTCCTTCTGCTACAAACGAATCAGTTGATTCGCTTGGCTTGCCTAAACTGCTTTGCAGCTCTATAAATTAAAAGCTTTGTAGTAAGTGAGTCTAAGCTTTTGAGTTGTCATCATTGTAATCTTCCAGGAAGAATTTTGTCGCCTATACAAGAATGTATAGTTTCTAAATTGACACGATTGCATCAGTTAGGACCCTGTTTTGGATAGCAGGGTAGAGCACAAGGTCAAAACAGGAATATACTTTCATTCTATATGGTCGCTGGCACAGACAAACATTGACAGCCCAAGTCTTATGGCTTACTACATTTTTGAGTAATCAATTGATTGCTTGATTGATTACTCAATTACAAGTCTGATTGTTCACCCTATATAACTTAGCCCATGCGCTTTACAATTAAAATTAAACTCATACTTGCTTTTACATTTCTTCTTTTTCTGTCAGCTATCATTTTCTTTCTTGGTAACAGCAACCTGAACACACTTAATACCCGTGTTGACAACATTGTTCATGTCAATGCCAGATTAATCAGCCTTTCTGCCAAGGTTGCTGAAGATATACAGTTTATTACCAAGCGGGAAAAGGATTTGATCATTAACAGGGACCAGGAACAAATGGAAGAGTGTCTTGAGGACATAGATACCCGAACACCTCAAATGAATAAACGGATTGAAGAATTGCAGAATCTGTCCAGTCCGCAAGATAAAGAATTGCTTGAGCAGTTCCAGCTTGTATGGAAAGACTATATCCGGCTTTATTCCAGAGTGAAACATCTGGCTTATATTGTGAATACAGATTCAAGCAATCAGGCAGCCTATAAGTTATCTTCAACCGTCACCAGGCGTGTTTCCGATCAGGCTACAGACATTATGAACAAAATAGTGAACCGTAATGAAGCTGCATTGGTTAATGCCAGCCAGGAAACGGCAGCTCTATATACACAAGGCCAAAGAGATATGCTTGTTATGATTGGAATCAGTGTAGTAGTAGCTTGTGGTATTATTTACTGGATTATATCCTCATTGCAAAGATCTCTTACACAGGCATATGTTGCCATTACGCATTTGGCATCCGGTAATTTCTCCATAACAGTAGAAGATTATAGTGATGATGAAATAGGCACTTTACTGGATCAGATAAAATATATGATTGCAAAACTGAAAAATAGTGTAGATCTGGCCAAACGGGTTTCGGCTGGAGATTTGACCATAACGCACAATCATACAATAGAAGGTGAGCTTGACACAGCGCTGGGTGAAATGGTTATCCGCCTGCAGGAAATGATGGCAAGTATCGTGCAGGGTGCAGATACAATTGCAGCTGCCAGCTTACAGATGAGCATAGCTGCTCAACAAGTATCCCAGGGTGCAAGCGAACAGGCTGCTTCCATTGAAGAAGTATCCACTTCTATCGAACAAATGTGTTCGAATATCGATCAGAATACAGATAATGCGCAGCAGACAAAAAAGATTGCCTTAACAGCTGTCAACCAAATAGAGGAAGGCAATCAATCTGTAAATAATACGGTTTTCTCGATGAAAAATATTGCATCAAAGATTGGTATTGTAGGGGATATAGCCCGTCAAACCAACCTGCTGGCCTTGAATGCGGCGGTGGAAGCTGCACGAGCGGGTGAACATGGAAAGGGATTTGCCGTTGTTGCAGCCGAAGTCCGCAAACTGGCTGAGCGCAGTCAACTTGCAGCCACTGAGATTGATGCAATTTCGCGTTCAAGTGTAACCACAGCTGAAAAGTCAGGAAAGATATTGGAACTACTTGTACCCAGTATTCAAAAAACCTCTTTGCTGGTGCAGGAAATATCGGCATCCAGTCAGGAGCAGAGTTCGGCAACAGGACAGATTAGTCAGGCGATCGAACAACTCAATCAGGTAATACAACAGAATGCAGCTTCATCCGAACAGATGGCCAGTAGCGCAGAAGAACTTTCCTTACAGGCTCAGCAACTCAAACAAGCCATGATGTTTTTTAGAATTGAACATACTTTTTCCCAACCTGAAAAAAAACTCACAAAAAACAGTATAGCTACTAGTAGTAACTCTGTTGGGCTCTCTGTCGTTGCCCCAAAATCTAGCAGACAAGGTGTCAAACTTTCGCTCAAAGAAGATTCTCTTGACAAAGACTATTGTAAATACTAGTAGGTATTAGTGAAAAATAAGTACGTATTAGTGAAAATACTAGTACCAGTTAGGGCAAGAACCTAAGACAGAACACACAAATCAAGCTGCATACTCTTTTATCTGTTCTGATTTAGGGATAAATACTTGCCTATGTAAATTTATGTATTAATTATACTTAAAAGTAAATTAGTTGAAAATACAATGGTTAGGCACGTGTGGATACGTTATCTCTTACAAGCAGAACGATATAAAGTAACAGTATAAGATAGCCAAATAAGGTTATGAGGGCTATAGACGAAACCGAATGCTTTTTACAATAAAAAAAACTGATAAACAAGTAAACCACCTTTCTTAAAATGAAAAAGAACATACTGATAGTAGATGATTTTGAAATCTCACGCAACTTACTTGACAAACTACTCACAAAAGCAGGATGTCTGGTTATGAGTGCTGAAGACGGAGTAGATGCGCAAACGTATTTGGATGGGCGATGCTTTGATTTAATTATTACTGATCTGAATATGCCTAATATGGATGGAATCGAACTGGTTAAAGCCATCCGAGCACACGCCATCTACAGATATATACCGGTAATTATGCTCTCAACCAAGTCGAATCAAGACCGGCCTGCCATCGAGGCAGGAGTTACGGTATTTATCCAAAAGCCTTTTCAGGTTGAAACCTTACTTGCCAGTGTAAAAAAAATTGTCAGATGCTGAACTTGGCCGATAACAAAGCGATAAAAGATATACATACCTGTTTATTATATCTGTTTGTTACTTCTTTAACAAGTTCACGTGTGAAAAAACAATTTAATCTATGAAAACAGAATTTACATCAAGTTCTTCGTACTTGTCTTTCAAATTGGGAGAAGAGATGTTTGCTATTAACGTGTTGAGAGTTAACAAAATTGTTCAAATTGGTAAAGTTACCTATACTCCACACACACCTGCTTGTATTCGAGGGATCATTCATCTGGATGGGGCTACCTTACCTGTAATTGACTTGCATGTAAAGTTGGCAATCCCTGTCATGGGTAAACCTGCTATACATGAACCTGCTATAAAGAAGTCTGATTTCGATAGCTTAGAGAATAATTGTCTTATTGTTGTAACGGTTCATTATCTGGAAGCCAATAGCAAAATTAAACAAAATTATACTATAGGTGTACTTGTTGATTCTGTAGTAGAGGTATTTGACTTATCCGAAGATCAGATCAAACCATTACCAGATCTGGGAATTGACTTGAATGCCACTCCAATCAAAGAAACTTGTCAAGTTGGAAAAGAGCTTATTTTACTGCTGGATACAGATAAAGTTTTTTCTCCAACTCAACTAATCACTGTTTCGGATCTGGATTCATTGCTTTCTCACCTGTAAGATTTTCTATGAAGATACTTCTATGAGGATACTTATTGGAAGTATAACCTGTAAGGGTTACACTATAGAATCCTTGTAGCTGATGTAAAGATTAAAACGGCTGACATCAAGTCTATTCACATTGATCAAGTCTATTCACTCTTTTATCCCTTTTGGGATTAAAACGTTTACAGGACTATAAGCCCGACAAGCCTTTAGTACTGGATTGAATGGAATACTGGTCGTAATGGAATACTGGTTAATGGTAAACCCAATGAAATCTACCGAGGTGTAAGCATGTAAATAACTAGTAGAAAATATCAGAGAAATGTTTCTTCCAGTACGATTAATTATTTTGCTTGCTTGTTTGTACTGTTATGGGAACAGCTTAAAAGCACAACACCTCAATGGACAAACTTATTCAGTAAATTATTCAGTAAATCATTACCAGATAAATAGTCGGAACGTATTTACTTTTACAAGCTATAAAGAAAGGCAATCTATATTTTATATCCATAAAACCGGTCTCATTCCTGAGAAAAGGCAATATTCTTTCCTTTAAATAAGACTTCTATACCATCCTTGATAAGTAGGTTGTTAAGCATTCCAATTAAGCAAGTATCTTATCAGGTCAAGCTTGCCTATACACCTATTGGGCAGGAAAAGTTTTACATTCAGGCTATTTCCAGGGTTATTTTTGATCCGGAGGCGGGGATGGTCAGGTTCTCTTTTCTCAAAAAGGGTTTCTACAAAAGAATTGAAATGGAATACGTGGTTGATTATTACTATTAAACTTTACTATAATTGTGTTAGTACAATGGATAAGTATCAAGTTGGATAAGGATTAAGTTTGAATACCTCTCTTTGGTAAGTGAATACCAACTATTATACCGGGCAATATGTTTCTTTAGTAAATATAATCCTTTAGCAAAGGATCATCCCGCCTTTGTAGGATTGTTTATAAAATTTGACCTTTTATAAACAAAAAATATCTATCGATATAGAGCAATAGTGTGAATAAAATTAAGCATCAGCTTTACCCCAATTCTCCAGCAAGGGATAGTTGGGGTAATTTTTTACTAACTCAGAGAGTAAATCTATCTTTGCAAATCCACCTTTGTAAATATTGTTTGAAGATAGTTTCGATTAACGTATTGGGCTTCCATCCGATGGCAATCTTTATATACCATTCTTTAATTGAAGATTAATCTGATAAGGATGATTATCTGGTAAGAATAAAATGGCAGATCTTATGTGCTGTATACTTTTGTAACAGGCATTATTCAGCTTGTGTCCCTGTCAATACTCGAATTTGGTTCTTAAAGAAAGGATACAGCATTATGCCGTATCCTTTCTGACTTATTATACTAAATCCAACACTTACAAAAAATCATCTCACACAGGTTTACATTTTCTGCTTCAACCCTATACCTTACGAAAGATACATTGGGTTGTCTGAAATTTGTTTGTGCATAAACCATGTTTGGAGATAGTCAATCTTCCAACTTCTACATTACAAATGTAGCCTTTGGTTTTTTTTCCTAAAAGCTGGTGGCTAAATGTCTGCTTTTTTGTCGTATCCCTATAGACTTTAACTGATTACCTCGCAGCCAGAATGAGTAATGAGGACTGAGTAATGAAGACAATTTTTTCCGGAAGATCATTTTCCATATGATCAACAGTTCTATAAGACTTAAGAAACATGTGTTGGCAAAAATGATGACTGATAAAATAGGTATTTACCATTGAGAAACTTTTATAATCTGCTTGTTGTAGCGTTCATAATTAAAAAGTTAGTTTATAAATTTTGTTATAATAGATGACCATAATTTATGTGTTTTTAGCTATCGTTTTGCTCTAAGCGTTGTATGAAAGTTGAAGGATATTGGAATACCAAAGCTAATCATGCCATGGATTGGCTTTGATTAGAGGGAATGGTATACATCACTGGTAGCTGAACAGACAGATTATAGAAACATCTTTTGAGAAAAGTCTTTTTGGGATTTAAGACTTCGCAGTTTGCTGTGAAGTAACAGCGAACTTAGCTACTTTTGATGCTTGTTTGTTCTTTACACTTTTTTTGCTCTTTGTATTTGCCTGAACAGGTACTGGTTTGCTTGTTTTTTCAGCTTCTGCTGAGTTGTCTTTTTCTACAGGTACTGTTGGGTTGTTTGTTGTGTTCAGATCGGTTTTCTTTTTGATAACCACTTTTGGGGTATCTACTTTTTTCACTTCCACTTTCCTTGCCAATTTTAGGAATTGCTTACGGGCCGCTTTACCCGCTTTTTTAATAACTTTTTTAAGCTTTAAGTCTTTAAGTCTAATCTTACCTGAATCATCAGTTTGGCTGTTTGTATTCAATACTTGTAGGATCTGGGTAGTTAGTTGAGACAGAAGTTGCTTTTTAAGGGAGCTTTTATTGACAGCCTTTTTCTTCTCTTGCTCTTTTTTACTCATAAGAAGTTGGTTTTATGGTAAATTGTTGAATAGAATACGGATCAGAAATACCGTTAATTTTAATGAGTAATAATATTTGGTAAATTGTATTTTGAGGATTTGGTACTATTGGTTTGTGATTGTGTCATTAGATAAAATTTTTTGATTCTTTTTAATGCATTAATAATTTGAGAATAATACTCGATCTATAATTTGCTGGTTTAACTTTTGATTACTATTGGCTTTGTCTGTCATGATAATTCGGTCTTGGACAGCGAATAAAACTGGCCTGAGAGCGATTAAATAGTACTTCTCCGTGTGTTTTCAACTGAAGGCTCATACACTTTGCTACCAGTTGGAGTTTAATTCTCATAATTTTTTGCCTTAGGTAAAACAAATTACCTTACCCTTTTAGTAAAGAGTAACTTTTGTTTTTCGTTTGTCGTAGCAAATGATAATGAAATACAGCATCCAACAACCCCATATGAATAGTAGAGAAAATATCATCTAAAGGCTTGAATCGACAAGCTATTAAACTAAGAAACATAATCCGATTCAAACAACTGCAAACTGTTTTATAACCGGAAAGATATAGAAACCACTTTGACCCAAATTATAGAATATAGGTTGAATTTAAACTTGTTCTCTTGTTTTTGAGCAAAGGCATTATAAAATTGATAAACAATGATAATTTCTTTATCTGTTACGAATTAGAATCCATACTGAAGAGTTGTCTTTACCAACCTAATTTATCGATAATACATTTCCATTTTAAGTAAAGACAAAGTTAGTAAAGACAACTTTAGTAGAGATAAATTTGGTAGAGACAAAAGAGAAGACATCGAATTGGTTGCCTATGATTCTTCTTGCAAAAGAATAGATTTGCCTTATCTGAAGATACTAATCTACAATAAGGATTATAATTTGATAGCTAGTAAGATTCGCCAAGTTACAGAGGCAGCAGAAGAAGGTTGGAAAGAGTTACACTTATCCTATGTAGCAGAGCAGGATGGATATGTGCAGATTCTGGTGGCTAATGAGAGTGCAAAATCTGCCTAGTTTGATGATATCAAGATTAGCGATAGTAGAGATCTGATAGTCTAGGAGAATCATTATGATCCGTGGGGATTGAATCTGGCTGGCATTGAGACACAGGGAAATGCAAATCACAAGTTTCAATATAATGGGAAAGAAAAGCAGGAAGAGTTTGGGCTGAATTGGAGTGATTATGGAGCTAGTATATAAGATGCACAACTTGGCCGTTGGCATGTAATTGACCCGTTGAGTGAAAAGTATCCTGGATACTCACCCTATAATTACGCATTTAACAATCCATTAAACATAATTGATCGAGATGGTAAAGAAGGTGAAGAGGCAGATGATGGTCCAATAGACATAAAGCTAGAAGAAACCAAAAACGTCAGACAAGGCTAAATAGTGCAATTAATCAACTGAGTGCAATGGCAAAAAATCACCCGACACCTGATCTCGCGACCCCTTTGGCCGCTGCGGTTCCAGAGAGTGCGGAGGTGTATATCGGGAACGTCAGCGGGGTGTTACTGGCGGCCTTGATCGCCGTCTGTAGTTTGATCGCGTGGTACAACTTGGCAGAAGCGCCGCCCAGACCGGATCAAACCCTTGCCTTGATGAGAGCCCTGCTGCACAAGCACTTGCGGGTGGAAGGGGTCGTCATCACCGACTGGCTGCATCGGGAAGCTGAATTCCGCCGTGACATGTACGGCTGGGGCACGCGTGGCCAAATCACATATCTTGAGGACGAATACCTTGAGGACGAAATAAACGGACTGGAAAACGCCCCGGAAGCCTTTATTGGAATGTTAAGGACGAAGCTTCGGGAAGCTCGAGGTGCGTGTCGCACCCTGGATTTCTGTGAAATGCCGCTCTGGCATTCACCCTCACTCGCAGCCCTGATCCGAAGGTCGTCCTTTTGAGAGTAAAGCTCAACGCCGAGCTATCCCAGGTCTGCTATAGGTACGGAGCATGACCGCTTTTCGCTCGCGCTCCATACCGTTGCCAGAGCCAAATGGTGGCGAGAGGAAAAAGAAGGTATTTGGAGATGATCGCCATCACTAGACTCACAGTTCCATAATCACCTCCTACCGCATCTCCCACGAAGAAGACAAAGAACCAATAGGACGTCACGGCGACAAGAAAGGCAACCTTAGCGCTGGATTCGCCTGCAATAATCACAAAAGATCGCGCGCACATACGCTGGAAGAAATGCCAGACGACGAACAACGCCGGAACCAGCACAAAGGGGAACTGCACCCAGGTAGACACCCCAAATCCGCGAGCGGCAAGGGCGATGTCGGCGTGCGTCGTCAATGCCCTGATAGGAACGTAGCTCCAGACGTTGCCTGCGCACATCAGGGAGAGCCAAAACACGATCGACATCCTCGCCGCATTCCCAGCCGCCCAAGACGATTTGGCAAGGGAGTACAAAACAAAGTAAAGAGCAGCGTTACCGAGCACCATGCCGGCTAGGGCAATGGTTGCAGCTTGCATGCCTGTCCACCCGCAAATATCTGATCATAGCTGACGTTGTCGCTTACATCTCTGAGGAAGAGAATATTGCTGAGCGTGGCGGGTCCGTAATCAAGCGCAAGAGGGTTCGCCATCCACCCAAGCGCCCAAGCCGTGAAGCTATGGCTATATTCGTGCGTCATGTAAGCGACTGCGTGCGCGATTATGATCAATGTTGATGTCATAACGCTGAACAAAGTCAGGTCGCGATAGGTCGTCTTAAAGCAGATTTCAGAAGTACTGATTTCCGTTTTCTCGTCTCGAAGAAGTCCTATCTGTTTTTCGAGTTTTTCTTCTTTTTGTTTCAGACTGGTTTCCATGCGTTGATTGGTTAAATAGGGATTACTTCTTTTATAATGCAATTATTCAAATAGATAGCGGCAAAATTAGCACTATGAAGATACTAGCTATTTGCTCTTTTTTACTTACTGACTTTATTCTGTTATTTTTTATTAAAAAATAACAGAATAAAGGATCAAGAGTTGATGACTTCAAAAAACAACGATGATTTCAATATTCTATATTGTCGAGTCCCCTGTTTTCAAACAGATTTGAAATAGAAAATTTGAATTAATTATTTTTTTCAATTACTACTACCAAGGCTGTGAATTGTGGGAAATTCCAGGACTGGTTTTGTGTCTGGCAATTTTCTGATGCTTTTTTCCACTCTTCACCGCCCGCTGCTGATCTTGCCGTTGTTTAAATTAGACTGGTGATAAATTTTCTAACGCTTCATGGAATTGTACATTAACATCAACACCTTTTTAATAGGTAAAGTTACTTTGTACTAGGCTTCAGGAATTACAACTAAATTTCAACACTCATAAAAAAAGTAGCTGTAGATTACAGCTACTTTTTCAACATAACTATATACAACACTCCTGTAAAGAGAATGAGACAAAGCTATTCTTTCGTTCTCTATAATAGGTGCTTATTTACAGATGTCTTCACTTTTGTCGCTGCATTCCTAGCTTTAATTCTATCTTTTTTATTTGTGTCTTCTTCCTCTGTACATAAGACTCTATATAGATATAGAGTAAACTTGTGGTGATACTGCAGGCGAAAAATGCCCACACTATGCTTGGAAACTAAAGATACGGACTGAATGGCTTTGGTAGATAGGATTATCCAGCCAGTTGTTTGCAAGTTCTTAGTGCTATTGTATATATATCTTTAATATTGATTGGTCTAAGTACAGGACAAAAGATGCTCAAGGCATTCAAAGTGGTTGATATTCAGGGCTAAATTTCGTAAATAGTTTAATCCTTGTCTGAATATAGAAACTATGGGTTGGCTGGCAGAGTTAAACTTTTTGATGGGAATAGCTTTTCTTTACTAAGTAACCATACTACGAATCGCCCAAGTTAATCTTATACTCTCCACAAAAAGGAATGTATTAATTCGTTTATAGTTATTGACCCCAGCAAGATTCAAGCCTCTGGATTTAAAAGCACCAAATAAAGTTTCAATTTGCCAACGTTGTCTATAAATCTGAGCAATAGTAGGTAAATACTCGCTACTCATTAAATTTACATGTTCGCCATTGGGTAGTTTGATACCTGCTGTATAAATACTTTGTCCATAAATCCAAGGGGGTTTTCGTAGTAAGACCCATCGATTTTTGGTGAATATTTGCTCCGCTCGATAGAATTTAACTGTGACTTTAGAGAATGCCTTCTCCGGTTTTATGTTACTAAGTAAGGCATTGGCTCACACTCGAATCACCACATGAAAGGCTGTCTTGACAAAGGTCTGTCAAATATGCATACCAATAAATTCCCAATCAGCAGTCAGATAGATATTTTGTCCTTTATCCAATTGAATCCATTTTTGAAAATTACTTAAAAGATCCCTGCTGGCCAACTGGCTACAATTGCCTTTTCGGTTGGCCGTATGCCACAGTAAAGCAATACTCATCCCTTTATAAGCAACCCCAATCATGAGGATCTGAACCCATTGGCCTCTCTGTTTATATTCGGTTCGATCCAATGTGAGCGCTACCTGCTTGGATTTTCCATACACTGACCAGCAACCCTACATAGATACATCGATTAAAACGAAACTGATATAGACAACGCTGAAGCCGTTTATATTTTTATGAAAGCAGCTAGGCAGTTTATAGCTAAGTGCACAGTTTCTCTGTAAAGCAACATCTAATTAGATAGCTATTGTCAGGTTAGATAGCCCGTATCAAGTTTTCTGATTTTGTAACAGGGATAGAAAGCCAGGCCTGAAAGCATCCATTTTGTATATATAATTCCAGAGACATTTGCTGGATTGTGGCAAGCTGATTGGCAATCCAGAGCCCCAGACCAAACCCTTCTCCATCCAAAGGTTTGGAATGATAGAATTCATTTTTCAGATCAGCCATCACTGGATTAATATCGGCATGTATATAATTTTCTATACATACCATTACTCTTGTTTCACTCTGCTCAAACCGGATCGTTATTTTTTCTTTATCCGGAGAATACTTAATAGCGTTCTCAAGCAGATTGTTGACAATGATTGTTGTTTTCTCGGCATCCATTACCACATCCCAGTCTGCTTCCAATGAAGAGTATTCAATTTTAAAGGTTGTGTTTTTCTGATCAGCTTTTGATTTAAAATAGGTGAGTGAGACAGCTACCAGATCTGATAGATTAGTTACAGTCCCGGTAGTGAGTATCTGTCCGCTTTTTAATTGACTTAACAGCAGAAAATCATTTGTCATCTTTGTCATGCGTTTTACTTCTGTAAGCTGCTGTTCAAAGAGCGATTTTATTTCTGGTGAGATTGCTTCACTTTGTAACCAGACCTGCAATCTGGTTTGCATCACACTCAGAGGAGTGCGTAACTCATGGGAGGCCGAAGCGAAAAAAGCGGTTTGCTTATCGGATTGTTCTTTTATGCGCAACAGCATACGGTTAAACGAAACGACCAGGTCATTGATTTCATCCTTTGTAGAGGGGTCATCCAGCAGGGTTATTGTTTTAAAATTGATGGCTTGGGTTAATGCAATCACTTTCTGCAACGGACTTAGTAAACGTCCGGTCAGCCAATTGGCCACTACCAATGAGAGTAGAAAGCCGCATACAAGCAATAACCAGTTTATACATGTGAGTGAACGAATTTCTTCTTCAACTGCATTGGCTGGCACCCCATAGACTACAATCAGGTACCCTCTGTTTTCCAGATGTGTTTTCTGGCGGATAACCCGCCAGTGATTTTCACTAAAGGCAGAGTCTGACCTAACAGTAAAAGGTAAGGAAACCGGTTTAAAGACTGTATCCGTTAGATTAGGGTGGTAAAAGTCCGTATGCTGATAGAGAATAAGAAAAGATTCATTGTTTTGGGGCAACGGTACTATTTTCGGGTGCAGACTTGTTTTTTCAGTCACGATAGTAGCCCTGGCTTTCAACTGGCCATCCAGGGTGGCATACAATGTTTTCTTTAGTCGCTGAAAAAACAAAAAGCTGGCACATGACCAGAGAACTAAAAAAGCAGCGGCAAAAAAAACAGCCGCTTTTTTCCGAAGGTTCAGGGTCGGCCAGTTGAGTTTCATTATCACAATTATGTGAGATGACTTATGTGAGATGACTTATGTGAGATGATTTTATGATTTTTCTCCTTTTAAGCTATATCCTAATCCCAGTACTGTTTCTATCAGGGGATTGTCTGACCCCTTATCTATCTTTTTGCGCAACCCATGAATATGTACCTCTACGATATTGCTTCCTGGGTCAAAATCCATTTCCCATACATTTTCCATAATCTGATTTTTACTCACAATCCGGTTGGCATTTCTTGCCAGGTATTCCAGTAATACAAATTCCTTGGCTGTGAGTCGGATCTCCTTCTCGGCCCGTGTCACTTTCCGACTGCCCAGATCAATGGTCATATCCTCAATAATGATTTTAGGTGTCTGTATATTGATCAGTTTCTTTTGAATCACTCGGATGCGGGCAAGCAATTCTTCCCAGTCAAACGGTTTTTTTATATAGTCCACTGCTCCCATGTCTAATCCTTTTACCACATGTGAGCTATCACTTAATGCACTGATTATCAAAACAGGGATAAAGATGTTAAAGGAACGAAGGTTGGTGAGTATATCGTATCCATTGGTTCCAGGGAGCATCAGATCAAGCAGGATGAGATCAAATGTATCAGAGCCTGCAATTTCCAATCCTTTTGCTCCATTATGAGAAACTTCCACAATATGGCCGGCCTGAAGTAATCCTTTTGCCATAAAATCGGCCAGATTTTGTTCGTCTTCAATGAGTAGTATTTTCATATAAGATATCTTCTGCGTGCTAGCAGATTCTTTACAACAGATAGTCTGTGTTGTCAATGATCAGTGAGTAGGGTTTGATCAGTAAAAGCCTGCTGGTATTGACAAATCCATCTTCGGGGCTTCTCACGTATCCATTGACACTCAACTCTTTTGCATTTTTTAGTAACGAGGCCATCGTTTCTCCCATTCCGGGTGGTAAATCCACTATATACTTATCGATAATAAAGCCCGAAACTTGTCCTTTCTCGTCCAGCTTAAATTGTTTGATTGTGCCAGACAGCGTAATGGATTCTCCTTTGACTGGTGGTGGTGGAACTATCCGGTCAACCTGCACACTTTTTTCCAGTGACACAGAATGAATAAAAACCAGTTCATGGATAAAAATGTTTCCAAAAAGTTTAGCCTTTCCTTTTCTTACCTGAGCTACAACATATGTTTGTTCAGGTGCTATGTTCAGAACTTGCCTGGCTGTATGAGGAGGGAAATGCAGCCAGTGATCTACCTGGTTGACCCTGATAAGGATCTTATCAATGTCTCCTATACGATTACTGCCATATTCTACCACGTTTCCCTTCAGCGTATTTTCTACTCTATGGTGTTTTTCCTGTCCGGGTAATGGGTTTGGTTCAGACTTTACACCCAATTTGCTGTAATGCAGAAGCAACAGCAGACCAGATACAAGAAAAATCAACCAGATTATATTTCTACTATGTGGTGGAATGTCAATCAGCATAGGATCTAGTGTGATCAGGCCTAAAATTACTACGCTAAAAATAATCACTTTTATCGTAGAAGACGTCAGTATGTTCATACTATTGACTGAATAGAGAAAAGGTTATCTTCAGAATAACTTTCTTTGAAAAAGAAAATCGATAAAAGAACAGGGAGTAAGGCAATACTTGCCAGACATAGAAAGGCTACAGGAAACGAGTATGATTCTGCCAGCCAGTTACCTGTCAGGTTACTCATCGATGCGCCAAGTCCGATAGCTGTAGCGACGAGTCCGTTAACCAGATTAAAATGACCTGTCCCTTTTGTCAGATCGGACAAGATGAGTATAGATACTACCCCAAAGATCCCGGCAGATACTCCGTCCAGTACCTGAATAGAAACTATATAGAAGGGATTGCTGCTTAGTAGATATAAAAAGCCTCTGAAAGGTAAAATCAAAAAGCAGAGAAAGAGTAACGGTTTTCTACCCTTTTTAGCCTCTTTGCCACACCAGAAAGCAACAGGGACCATTACCAGCTGGGCAATAACAATACAGGCAGACATATAAACAGAAGCATCTACTTTATTTGCAATCACAATATATTGACCTGCCAGAGGTAACATAGCCGCATTGGAAAAATGGTAAATCAGACAGCACAGAGTAAAAATTACTAGCTGTTTGTTTTGAAGAAGGACTGGCAGATTATTTTTATCTGCCAGTCCTGAACTATTCACCGTTGAGCTATTCATCATTGAATTAGTCACGTATCCTCGTGCCAATTGGCTGTCAACTTGTGTTTTATCAATCAGCTTTAGTGAGCAGATACTGGCCACACACATAAAAACGATTAAGACAAATACTGCCTTGATATGAAAGAAATATCCAAGAAATCCGGATAAGCATGCGGCCACAACATTGCCTGCATGATTGAATGTTTCGTTTCTACCCATGCGCTTTTCCAGTGCAGCGTATCCAAAAATTCCCAAGGTTAGCGATGCAACAGCTGGTGCGAGAAACGCTGCCGCTATTCCTATAATCAGTTGTGAGATTACTACATATGCAGGGATAGGGTCAAGGAGCATCCATACAACGGAGCCTCCAATCATCAGGCTGGCAATCACAATAATGGAGTGTTTACTAGCCAGTCTGTCTACCAGCGCTCCGGCCGGGGTCTGAGCCAGTACACCTGCAAGTGAACCCACGGAACTGACAATACCAATATCTTTTAAGCTCCAGTGATGTATGGATAGCAGATAAATACTCAGGTATGGACCTATACCTGCCCGTACATCAGCCAGAAAGAAATTCAGATAGTCAAGCCCTTTTTGTGAACTGGACTTTATGTGCTTTTCGTCTACCATGTGACTAACCCTTTCTGAAAATGAAATATACAGATAGAACCAACAGGCCAAGCCCTATCAGATGGTTATAAGAGAACTTTGTGTTTTTAAATACAGTCATGGCAAAAACCATAAAAACAGTAAGCGAAATCACTTCCTGAATTACTTTTAACTGCAATAAAGAGAAGGGGCCTCCATTTTGTTCGTATCCTATCCGGTTGGCAGGCACCTGAAAACAATACTCAAAAAAGGCGAGTCCCCAACTGGATAGCACAATGAGTGCAAATTTGGATGGAGTTGTCTGGGTTTTGTCAAAGAATTTAAGGTGTCCATACCAGGCCAGTGTCATAAAGGCATTGGACAGAATGAGCAAAGCTATCGTGATTATACTTTTCATCGAAAAGGGTATGTTTGGTGAAAAAGAAAGGGATAGGTAGAAGGATCTCTGCCGGTTCAAAGGAACTTTGAATACCTTCTACCATCAGGACGGCACAAAACAAATTTCATAAGAGAACCTATTTCCCGTACTCTGCTTTAGCGGGTTATATACGAAGTTCCGTTGAGAGTAATTGTTTGGCAATGTACTACCATATAGGCATCAGCCACCGCTTCTCCAACTTGGCGGTTGTTGATTAGTCCGGTAAATTCGACTACTCCGCCTGGTTGTACACTAGCCGCCAATTGTCGAAGCAGATGAGGCGGAATGCGTAATATCATTTTATGGGAAAGGACTAGTCCCACCATATCGCCTTCTCTGTTCTTCTGAACACTGACAATATTTTCTTTTCCGGTTGTAAACTTTTCGACAACTGGAGCTGCCATCTGTGGAGGGGTATCGTAAATGGTATGTCCATTGACGCTTACATCCATCATCCGGAATTCTTTTATTCCTGCTGGCGAAATTTCGGATAGGCCATTGACCCGTATTTTGTTTCCCACTTTCAGCTGACTGGTAATCTGGCTGCCCAAATGCGGAGGAAACTTTACAGGGATTTTCTCCTGTGAGGTTTGCAGATAAAATCCCTCATAGAGGTAATCCTCATTGGTTATCCATTCGGTCAGGGTGCCTTCCTGTGCTATCATAGACTGCAACTCCCGTTGCACTGGCGGTTGTGGGGGGACAGGAGGTTGTGCAAAGGTTCTACCTGCAATGAAGACAAATCCTGCTATGATACTAACAAACTTTTTCATGGCTTTATAGATTTTGGTTAAACATTGATTGTTGATCCAAAAGTATAATAGCCAGATAAAGGGCAGCTTAAGCTCAAATTAAGATTTCTTTAGATGGATTAAAAAGTTATGAATACTGAGGTAAGGTTTAACTAAGCAGACAATGCTGTAATAGACATTTTCCTGTTGTAACCCCATCTGCAGTCAAATCATTACTTACCAGTTAAAGCACCCCCTTGATTTGATCTCCGTTTTTGAAGATTTGGTTAGTCACTATCAGCGGAAAATCCACTTCTTCCAACCAAACGAGTTGGGATTGGTTCTCTTCCAAAAGGAGTGATTCGATCGGCTGATGGCGTCCCAGAACTTTCTCAGATTCAGACAAGTATACTCGTCGATTCGACCTGAGCGGAAAAATAAAAAAGGATTGCAAACTAGCTACCAGCTTGAGGTTCCCAATTTGATCCTATGCTTGGTGCAAAATTTTTTTGGGTCTGACCACTACTTCGCCAGGCTTCTATCAGCGACAGCATTTTTTCTCGTTTGGCTTGTGAACTATTCATACCTGTGTTGGATTCATACCCACAAAGCTAATACCTCTTTTTGCCTAGTTCAATATGTATCTGGCCGGCTGCATACCATTTTTTGAAGACTCTAACTTTTATTCATCCATTCCACCTGAGATCAATTCAAAATCAAATGCTAACTTTACAGTATGATAGATAGATATTAATTTGGATGAGTAAAAAAGCACAAGAGAAAATACCGGGTTGGGTTGCTTTTAAAGAAGGAAGCACAGAAGCTTTCTCAGCTCTGTATTTTCAGTACTTTAAAAGCCTGTATGAATATGGTATGCGACTCTGCCAGGATGAAGATCTGGTCAAGGATTGTATTCATGATTTGTTTATCAAACTGTGGAGTAACAAAAGTAATCTGGGAAATGTCTCCAATATAAAATCCTATCTTTTGGTTTCCTTACGAGGTCTTATCTACGATACCTTTAACTCCCAGCGTCGACGTCCAGCAACGGAGCTTGAAGAAGATTACCATTTTGAAATGGTGTTTTCTGCAGAATCTGAATGGATTGACAAAGAAAACTTTACTCAGCAAACCCAGGGAATATTAGATGCATTGAATCAGTTAACTCCTCGCCAGAAAGAGGTTATCTATCTGCGTTATTTCGAAGAACTTAGCTATGAGGAGATTGCTGAGGTAATGCAGCTTTCTGTCAAAGCTACCTATAAGTTGGTAGGGCGAGGGATGGAAGCATTGCGGGAAATTTTGAATGTTTCAAAAAAAACGCTTTTAATTTTATTGGTGAGTACTTTCATGGAAGTTCGTCAATGGCTAGTTGTACACTAAGAATAGATTTTATTAACCATGTTAGACCTTAGTAAGTCAAAATAGGTTCTAACTGCCTTACTCTTTCTTTTTAAGAAAAGATTATTTACCAACTTTAAAATAATCTATAAAGAAAAGTCAACTATTGTTTCGTGACTGCCTCAATAACTCTTTTCCGTTTGAAATAATATTCTGTGTTTTCTGTATTGCGTTGTGTGTATTAATTGTCTGCTGCGTATATATGTAGCCTTTCTTTCTGCACTTGCGAAAAAAATAAAAAATATTTTTCTCTGTGTGGGGTAAAATCGTTTTTCATTTCGTCCTTACTGTGAATTACTTGTAGGAGACAGCACTGAACTAATCTGATTTCAACTGCAGAAAAGTATAATTCAACCAGCTATGTGAAAGATTCAATCATTTATGAGACCTCAGTACCATCTGTTTACTATAGAAGATTTCTTAGAAGATGACTTCTTTCTGGAGTGGGTAAAATACCGTACACAGGTATCAGAAGAGTTCTGGAATGAGTGGATCTTACAGCAACCAGCAAATCTTAGTGTAATGCAGGAAGCTGAAGCTAGCTTACGGTTTTTATTATCCGTTCAGCGAATTACTCCTGAAGAGTCATTGGCGACAAATTTGTGGGCTCAGATACAGAAAGATATTAATGATCAGGAAGAGCAGGTCATTGCCTTACATCCGCAACCCAGAAAATGGATACTGGTAGCTGCCTCAATAGTTGCGTTGCTTGTATGTGTATGGGTACTCAATACACAGTATTGGGGGAATGAGTTTGTTCGGACAGGATATGGGCAGACCCGTACTATAACATTACCGGATAGTTCCATTATAACCCTTAATGCTAATTCGTCGGTGAGTTATCCCAAACGCTGGAAATGGACAGATGACTCCCGTACAGTGCACCTGAAAGGAGAAGCGTTATTTCATGTAAAACACCTCAATCAGGATACCAATGCTATCAAGGAGTCTGAACGGTTTGTGGTGCAGACAGATGCTATAGAAGTAGAAGTTCTTGGAACGGTGTTTAATATAAAAGAGAGGAGGGGATTGTCTCAGATTGCTTTGCAATCGGGGCGTATTCAGGTAAAAGGGCGTCGTAGCCGGGAAGATTCATTTGAACTCAAACCTGGTGAATCCGCAAAATATGATATACAGCGAAGAGTGTGGGAGAAAAAGGATACCGCTGTTGAGAGCGCTACCGCTTGGACAGAACAGAAACTGGCCTTAAGCAACACAACGGTCAGTGATATTATCCATGAATTGGAAGATACCTATGGGTATACAGTTGTACTGGAAGATGAGCAATTGGGCCGTCGAAGGATAGATGGGGCTATTCCGATGAAAAACGAAAAAAGTATTCTATTTGTACTTTCCAATATACTCAATGTAAAGATAGAACGCAAAGACAGTGTGTTGATCTTCAAAAAGCGAAAAAGATAGTGACTATGATATAAGTAAGCCCACCACTTAACCAATTCATCACATAGCAAATGCTTGTTTACACTGCCTTCCGGGGGCAGCATGGCACCGCTTTGTCTGAATAGTAAGTGAAGGATGTATTGACCAGAGTATCTTTGGTAAGAAACAACCAGCTATGTTTTTTAGTGAAACGTATCAGTGAAACCAACCATTTGTTTAATGATGAAAAAATCTACCAGATTACTTTTACGAGTTTGTTTTTTTCTCGGGATCATCCAGGGAGGATGGTATAATACCATTTATGCGCAAACAAATTCAGACAATTCATCCAAATCTGCTCAGATTCCACTTAAATCTGCACTGAATAAGGTTAGTGCTATCTATGGAACTCAGTTTGTTTATGAAAGATCATTGCTGGAAGGAAAGACAACAGGTGTGGATGTGGAAGCAATGAAGAAAAGCGGAGTAGAAGAGGTATTAAAGAGCGTATTGTATCCCAATAACTTGTTGTTTCTCTATGTGGACAAAAATCATTACACCATTATCAGTAGAGATAACAAAGATTCGTCGCCTGTTTCTCCTGCTACAGGAGAGAGTACTTTTCTCAGTAGTGTGAGTGAAATGCGCACTGTAAATGGCCGGGTAGAAGATGATTTGAAGAGGCCTGTTGTTGGTGCCACTATCTATGTTGCAAATACCAAAGCTGTATCCGGAACTAATGCTAATGGTGAATTTTCTATTCAGGTTCCTTTGACTGGCGGTACATTGCTTTTTTCACATGTTGGTTTCAACACCAAAGAAATTCCTCTTTCGACAGCAACACATTATGAGGTTTCACTGGAAATGAAAATAGAAGAGCTGATGGAAGTAGAGATTGTCTCTACCGGATATCAGAATCTTCCAAAAGAAAGGGCAACTGGTTCTTTTAGTACTATTACCGCAAAAGAACTGGAGAAGATTCCGGTTCCTAATATTGCTCAGCGTCTGGAAGGAAATGTACCGGGACTGTTATTAACTATTGGTGAGTCTGATAACTCGTTTTTGTACACAACTACTTCTAACAAGTTGTATACAGGAGTGGAGAATGCCAATACTTCCTTGAGTATGGCTTTGCGAGGGCGTAACACCATCAACAGCAATCAGGCTCCTTTACTGGTTATCGACGGATTTCCAAGCCAACTGGATATCAGAAATCTGAACCCCAATGATATTGAACAGATTACAGTTCTAAAAGATGCGGCAGCAGCTTCAATATGGGGTGTGAGAGCAGCAAACGGGGTAATAGTAGTTACCACCAAGAAAGGGGCCTCTCTGTCTGCACCCAGAATCAGTTTTTCAGTTATGTCCAGTATCTCCGGAAAACCTCGTTTAAGTTCATTGCCTATCATGAATTCTGCCCAGATGATTGATGTGGAACAGGAACTTATTCAGAAAAAGCTATTGAATGATCCATACAATGTGGCTTACGCTTTGCCTATTACTTCTGCTGCTGAATGGATTTTCCGAGCACGGCGGGGTACTATCACAACAGATCAGAGAGATTCAGCTTTGAATGTATTGAGAAATATCAATGGATATGATCAGATTCAGCAATATTTGTTACAGAAAGCTGTGTCCCAACAATACAACTTGTCCATGAGTGGTGGGCATGACGGATATACATTCTACATAGGAGGTTCTTTTTCCAATGAGAGAAGTTATGCCGTAGGTACAAGTGGTGATCGGTATACGCTGACTGTAAATCAGGACTTTAAATTATTCAAAAAAGTTGTTCTGACAACATCTCTAAGAGCTACTTTGTTTGATCAGAAGAATAATGGTTTGGGACTGACTCCATTAGCGGGTTATAGTGCTACCACATTTATGCCATATAACCTGTTGAAGGATGCGAATGGACAAAGTATTAATTATGCCAGAGGATATTATTCACAAGTAACTGATTCCTTTGAAAAGCAAGGCTATTTGAATTGGAAATACAATTATCTGGATGAATTACGATTATCGGATAATACGATAAAAGACAATAACTATAGCGCCAATATTGGTTTGAATATACCAGTATATAAGGGTATTACTATATCAGGGCAGTATTATCTCGAAAAGGCGTATGTAAAAAACCGGATATTCCAGTCTGTAGAAACCTATTATACCCGTGACTTGATCAATACCTATACAAGTATTAGTTCTACAGGTGCTCTTAGTTACGGAATCCCCAAAGGAGGCGTTTTAACCTATAACAATTACGGTTCAGATAACTATAGTCTTCGTGGGCAGATCAATTATACTAGTACATTTAATTCACAACACCTGATAAGTGCACTTGCTGGTGCTGAAATCAGACAGACATGGATTACGGGTGATGGAAATAAATTATATGGTTACAATGATGATAATTTGTTGTCTGTTCCTGTGCCAAGTCAGACTGCCACTTCATTCCAGGGATATTCTGTTTCAATTCCATCCGCTCAGTCTGTATTGGATCGCCGTAATCGTTTCCTGTCTTACTTTGCCAATGCTTCCTACACGCTGAAAAACAAATATATCCTTTCGGGAAGTGTTCGATATGATGATTATAACAATTTTGGTCTGGATCGTAAATACCGTGCTATTCCATTGTGGTCTACAGGGATGGCCTGGAATCTGTCTGAGGAAAACTTTATGCATAAATTTTCTTCCTGGCTGGATAATCTGAAACTTAGAGCTACCTATGGTTTTAATGGAAATATCAGTTTAAGCAGTTCTCCATTCACTCGTATAGCCTTAATGGGTACAGACAATATGACTCAGTTACCCTATGCAAGTATTATTACCCCAGCTAATCCTGCTCTACGGTGGGAAAAGACAAGAGTATTGAATTTTGGCTTGGACTATAGCCTATTTCAGGGGCGTTTGGGTGGTAGTTTTGAAGTGTTTTATAAGCGCAGTACCGACTTGCTGGCCGATTTTCCTGTTAATCCAACCTATTTGGGCTCCAATATTTCGAGTGTGACCCGTAACGCAGGTTTCATGAATGGGCATGGTGTTGAAATAGCTTTGAATGGTGTCATTGTTCGAAGCAATGATTTTCAGTGGAATGCTTCTTTTATAATGAGTTACAATACACACAAAGTGACAGATTCCAGATATGCTGTTGCTACATCCCGTTTGCAAACGGCTGGTAACCTGGGCGCCTTGATAAATTATCCGGTTGACAATCTGTTTGTATTCAGATGGGCAGGATTGGACGATGCAGGTAAATCCACAATTTACAATGAAAAAGGGGAAGTAATCAAATCGGCTGTGTATAGTGCCAGTGCTATTCAGAGTTTAAACGATCTAAAATACGCAGGTCGCATTACTCCTCAATATTTTGGATCCTTTAACCATACGATCAAATACAAGCGCCTCACTTTCTTTATTCAGACAGTGTACAAGATGGGGTATGTTTTCATGCAACCCTACTCTCCAATGTCAACGAGCCGATATGGTGGTGTTGGATATAGCTTATACAATACCATTGACAAACGCTGGCGTCAGGCTGGAGATGAAGCTACTACCAATGTTCCTGGTCTGGTACAAGGAACCTATGGGAATATTTATTACCAATATTCTGATATCAATGTCGAGAAGGGAGATCATATTCGTTTGCGTGAAGCTTCACTGGGATATACTATTCCAGAAAGATGGTTTGGTAGAGTGCCTGTAAAAGGTGTTACCATAACAGGGGTTGTACGTAATCTGGGTATTTTGTGGAGAGCAAATAAAGCTGGGATAGATCCGGATTTTATTCCAAATGTTGGAACTTCCAATCTGCAGTTACCACCATCAACATCATATGGACTTAACCTGAATGCTAATTTCTAACGAAATGCAGTGATTCTTACTTGCGATTATTTCCACTTGTAAATCAGTGAATTATGATGAGAAAATATATAGTACTTTTTATACTTGTGTGTTTGACCATATTGCTCGAAGGGTGCAAGGATTATGTGGACATTCGTACTAAGGGCACCTTGGTTCCCAAAGAAACACAAAACTACCGGTATCTGATGAATAACCGCTCAGGGTTAATAAGCTCTGTAACTCTACCAGATGTGTGTTCGGATGATGTGGATATCGTGGATAGTGTACAACAAGCTGCCCTGCTTGTACCGCTTTCCTCTTCCTCTTTAAACACCGTATCCCGGATTAATTTTGCGAATGGATACTTGTGGGGGGCATCTTTCTATACAACATTGGAAACGGATATGGATTGGGAACCAGTATATGGGGTTATTTACAATGCAAATGTTGTCATTTCAGAAGTATTAAGTAGCATCAATGGTACAACTGCAGAAAAGAATCAGATATGGGCAGAAGCCCTTGTACATCGGGCAGATGCATATTTGAGTCTGATATCTACCTATGCAAAAGCCTATGATGCGACTACTTCAGCCTCAGATCCGGGAGTTCCGTTACTTTTAGAACCTTCTCTGGATGCAAAACTGAACAGAGCTACTGTGCAAACTGTATATGACCAGGTAATTGACGATTTGAAAAAAGCGCTTCCTTATTTACCCCAAATTAATACGGTGAATTCATTGCCATCTAAAGCTGCTGCTTTTGCACTTCTAGCACGGACGTATCACCGGATGGAGAAATATAATGAAGGTGCACAGTATGCAGATAGTGCGCTGGCGATTCAGAATACCTTACTGGATCTCCAACAATACCTGAATGCTACCTATCCAATGGCAACCAGCGATCCGGAGATTATTCTATCTAAAACAGCTTCAACCAATTTTAGATACAGTCCTACTGTTTTGCGGTTAAGCAATGAAATGCTGGATCTTTTGGGAACTCAAGACTTGAGATATGTGCTATTTACTGCTCCTACATCTTCACTGGCTTATGGATATAGCGGAAGGGCTTACTACAAAGACTACCTTACGTTCGAAAACCGGAATACAGGTCCTTCTGTAGGTGAAATGATGCTCATCAAAGCAGAGGCGCTGGCTCGTAATCAGGATGCTTCAGGTGCTATGAACCTGATTAATCAGTTACGATTAAAACGATTCAAATCAGAGGAGTATTCAGACCTGATAGCCACTGATGCAATGGATGCATTGGTGAAAGTACTGGAAGAACGTCGAAAAGAGCTATTCTGCCATGGTGGTTTCCGGTGGTTTGATCTGAAGCGGTTAAACAAGGATTCTCGCTTTGCTAAAACACTGAAACGAAATTTTCAGGGAACCGAATACACTCTTGAACCCAATGGCAACCGATATGTATTTCCAATAGGAGAGAAATATATACAGTATAATCCGGAAATAGAACAAAATCCAAGATAACTCATAATTGACAAACCAATTTCAGATATGACAAAGAACAACTGGCTATGGATACTTATGGCTTTGCTTATAAGTTATACACTACAGGCACAAGATACCCGGCACCATCTGACAATAGATCCTGAAAGGCCCAAACCTGGAGATACATTTACACTCAGTTATGATCCCAAAGGTACTCCACTGGAGGAAATGACTAAGATTAGTTGTGTTCTCTATTTGTACAATCACTACCAGTGGGATGTAAAAGATATTCCACTTACAGAAGAGGGTAATGTCTGGAAGGCACACGTCACTGTGCCTGCTACAGTGGGTTTTGTTGCTTTCAAATTCAGATCCGGAATTGTGGAAGATAAAAATTTGGGAGGAGACAAACTGGCAAATGGATATACCTATATGATGGTTGATAAAAGTGGAAGAGTAGCTCGTGGCGCGTATGCTGGTTATGGTCTTTTCCGTTCTCCTAATTATGGTCACAGTGTACCCGAATATTTTGCTGAGGAAACAATCATCAGTGATACTGCTACCTTTCACTGGCTCAGTCAGGAAATTCTAACCTACCCGGATGCTGAAAACAAGATGAATCTACTTGGTTTGTATGCCCGGGCTATCAAAGCTTTCAAGGGGGAGGCTGCTAATGCTGATATTCAGAGAGGGGTGACTTTTGTGAAATCACAGCCAAATGCAACAGAAAAGCAGCTGATCGAGGTTTGGGACATACTTAAATATAATTTGCAAAAAAACGCTTCTGCTGATTCGTTAGAAGCTGTCATTCTTAAAAAATATCCTAGTGGGATTCTAGCCCGTCAGAAAGCCTATGATGCTATCAAAGGTGAAAGAGATTTTAAAGTTAGAGTAGCCGCTCTGGAGAAATTTCTGAAAGACTATCCCGCTCTTGTTGCTAAAAGTGGAGAAGCTGCTTCTCGCGATTTTGATTATGGCAGAGTCTATCAGGATATAATGTTACAGGCTATTATTACCAAAAACTATCCGGCACTAAAACAGTATATCCCTATTGCACCAATAACTGCTTTAATTTTTACGTATTATAAAGGGATTGAACTAGCAGTCAAGCATAAGCAAATGGCAGATGCTGATTTATTACCTTATTCTTCTTTATTGATAGAAAGAATGGATGCATTAGGAAATCAGCCAACCACCAATGAGTGGTATTATTCTCCACTGGAATGGAGAGCGAAAGTGGATACGATGATCTGTCAGTGGCTGCCTATTCATGTAGGATTGCTACACCGAACGGGTAATGTGAAAGAGGCTCTTGCTTTTGCCGAAAAGGCAGAAACTATTTATCAGTATAAGATGGCTACGCTTAATGATGAATACATTACTCTGCTGGAAAAAAATGGAAGAGCCAACCAAATTCCAACCGTGTTGACTGCCAGTGTACATGCAAATGCAGCTACACCTGAAATGCTGGATCGATTGAAACAAGAATATATCAAACAGAATAAGTCAGACCAGGGATTTGATAAATACCTTAGTTCTCTGAAAGACCAGCAATCACTTTCTGCTATGAATGAAACCCTTTCTGCAGAAATGATAAAAAAGCCACTTCCTGAATTTAAGATGATAGACATGAATGGTAATCTGGTAGAACTATCCAAACTCAAAGGTAAGGTGGTGGTACTTGATTTCTGGGCTACCTGGTGTGGACCCTGTGTCGCTTCCTTCCCTGGAATGCAGCTGGCAGTCAATAAATATAAAAATGATCCAAATGTTGTGTTCTATTTTGTAGATACTCAGGAGTTTAAAGTTAATTATCAGGAAAGTGTTAAGAAGTATATTACAGATCATAAATATACGTTTAATGTTTTGTTTGACAATAAAGCTGCCGGAAGTAAAACCAATGAAGAGGTGTATGCACAATATTCCAAAGGATTGGGTATATCAGGTATTCCTTTAAAGCTGATTATTGATCAGAATGGCAATTTGCGTTTTGTAGCTACAGGGTACAAAGGCAGCGCCAGTGCTTTACTGGATGAAATGTCAGCAATGATTGAAATGACCCGGAATGCCAAATAAATTCTTTTCTGATAAATGACAAGGTGCGTTTCTTCTGACAACAGGATTATTTACTCTTAAACATAATCCTGTTGTCTTTTTTCTTGTAGCCTCTAAATACTTGTATTCTTCTTCCTCACTGATAATGAAAAGCGTTTTCTTTCTATTACTTGGTATAATTTCTTCACTATTCAGTTTTACCCCATTGCTGGCTTTCTCTTTTGCTCCTTCAGATTCTGTTATCTGGCAGGGACAGACAGGGATGAAACGATTGATCCTGAGATGGCATACCTCAATACAAAAATCATTTCCAGTTGTAATACTACAGCCTGAGAGCTATTATTCTGTACCTGATACTGGTATTGCGACGCTGAATGGAGATAGTATTTCAGTTTCCTGTAAAAGGTCGGGGATGGGATTTAACGGGTTTTTTTCGAAAAGAGGTGCTCAACTACAGGGACAGGCGAGTCTGGGAGACTCTAAGGTTTTGTTCTCCTTACACAGGGTTTCTAAAATAATGGATATTTCAACACCTCAGGACCCCAAACCTCCATTTCCCTATCAGATAGAGAATGTTCACTTTTCAAACAAGGATTCTTCCATTCGGTTTGGTGCTACTGTTACTGTACCTGATAAGAGTAAAAAGAACCCAGTGGTAATCTTGGTAAGTGGTACAGGTCCACAGGACAGAGATGGGACAATGGCAAGACATAAAATGTTCTGGATACTGGCAGATCATCTGTCACGAAAAGGAATCGCTGTATTACGAATGGATGATAGAGGAGTAGGAGAGACTACTGGAAACTATATAACTGCAACAACAGCTGATTTTGCGGCAGATGTGAAAACAGCTATTGAGTATCTGAAATTGCGGAAAGACATTGATCCCAAACAGATTGGTTTGATTGGGCATAGCGAAGGAGGAATCGTGATTTCTCTGGTGACAGCTTCATCCCCTGATGTGGCATTTATGGTATCACTGGCAGGAGTGGGGTTAAGCGGACTGGAAGTAACGATTACTCAAAACGACGCGCTACTGAGAAAATCCAGACTTTCAGAAGAACATATTGAAAAATTCAATGAACTGTTTAAAATTTGGTTTACTACAGTGCGAGACAATGCCTCTGCTGCGGACCTGGATACCAAGATAAAAGATGCTTTTGCATCGTGGAAAGCTACACAAGATCGGGAGTTGCTTTCAAAGATGAATTTGCTGGAGTATAAAGGGGATAATTTTACACAACGGTATGTCCGACAGGCTATTACACCCTGGTATCGGTATATGATCCAATACGATCCCGCTCGTGTGGTGACCAGGATTACAGTACCTGTACTGGCATTGAATGGTGATAAAGATCTGATGGTGCTAGGAAAAGAAAACCTGGCAAGCTTTGATAAGTATCTGAAAGAAGGAGGGAACAAGGATTATAAAACGGTTTTATTGCCTGGATTAAATCATCTGTTTCAACATTGTAAAACCTGTACTAATGAAGAGGAACTTGAACTTGAAGAAACTTTTTCGCCTGAAGCTTTACAGATAATCAGCAATTGGATTTCTCAGCATCTTACATCTGGTAAATAATGTGAGTACTTTTTCGGAGAAAGCCATCTGGCACAGCCTCTTTCGCTGTTTATGAGTAAGAGTACGAAAAACTACCTTATTGAACTTTTCTTTATTGCTTTCTATCCATATATGTTCTTGCAAAAGAAGCATAAGTACTCATCTCTATTTAATTTATAGTATTTTTCATCGTAGTCTGTGGCGCATATACTATTCAACAGGCTGACCATCAATGGTATGCGGCATACAAACCACGGGAATTTAAGGTAAACTATTTACCTGCCAGTACTTATCTACTCAGATTGTTCAATTCTGATGGATTCATTCTAGGGGTTTCGTTACAAATGGCCTGATTTTTACTCTAAGCTCGAAAAATTTCCTCATCAAAAAGGGTGTATAATTAAAAAGGTGTTTTTGGTGGCAGAAAGCCGATTTTGAACGCCTTTAATCCATTTTGTAAAGGAACTCCGATAGGTAAATTAAATGAAAAAACAGGTTAATCAAACTAAACGGGTAGCATTATATGCAGGGGTATCTCCCTGAATAAGAGACAGAATCCAGAAACTCAGTTAACGTAGTTGATCTGATCTTGCCCGTCATTTCATCGAGTTTAAATTAGAAGGAAATCTTACCCAACTTGAGTACAACTTGGGAAAAAGAGCTATTGATAATCCTAATCTTGTAAAGAACAATTCATTCAATTGTAGTTCGTATTCTAAATTACTGCCGAATTAAGTCAGTACGAAAACAAAATTGTGGATGAGGTATCTCAGATTGTTGACCAAGCATTCAAAGACGAAGCATTCAAAATGGTTAGCTTTCTGCAAGAATTCCTTGCGTCAATAAAAAAATCTGTCGTCAAATTTTTATGGACAAAATGTTTATTTTATTCGTTTCATCGGAAAGGTTTGTTTCCTTTCCTTTCCGTTGCTTACTCCCGAAATTTCAGCGACTAAACTATCAGTACTTATTTTTATATAGGAAATGATTTGTGGGAAATCGTGATGTGCATTTTCAAAAACCAATTGAGTTGCCGATATGATTTTGGCAGCAAAACGAACAGGCAAACCGTTATTTTGATCTTTAACCGTTGGGCTATAAAACAGCTCATCTTGTTGCTGAACCAATCGCACATTTTCAAAGACAATCGTATCCTTTCCTTTTACGATATAGCTTTTTCCTAACAATTCATTGTCGGTTATCTTGCTCCACGTTTCATAGATGCTACCTTTAGAAGTTTTATTTTCCCAAGTACCGATAAGCCATTCCACTTTATTAATGTAATTGGTTTGCTTTATGGTAAAGGTGCACAACAAAAGAAAACTGCCAGCGATACCTATAAGTTTTGTTCCTGTCTTCATACTTTATTATTACACAGCATTATTATTATTACACTGCATTATTACAGTGTAAAATTGG
>NZ_JASJOU010000024.1 GCF_030068605.1 Xanthocytophaga agilis | reverse complement strand
TGGTAGTTCCCATCATAGTGATGGTAGCAGTGGAGTTGGTAGTAAGTGTGCCACTGTTCAACAGATCTCCACATACCTGTAGTTCACTTCCGCTGTTTAAAGTTACTTTCGCGCCTGATTGAATAGTGATAGATTTAACTGCTCCGGTAGCATTGGAAGCTAATATAGGATAGTTGGTCAGTCCAGCAGGGATCACCACATCATCTGAGCAGGTAGGTACTGTACAGGACCCCCAGTTATCAGCATTAGTCCAGTCAGTAGTATATCCTTGCCAGATAAAGTCATCACTGATTGTGGCATAGTTGGTAGCGGGATTATCTTTTACCAATATAATATCATCAACAGCAATGTCATTACCTGAAGCATTGACACTTATATTACGAAGAGATAGTTCCAGTGAAGTTAGTACTCCACTATTAAAGGTCATCGTATATAGTGTCCATGTACATGTATTACCCACATCTATATCTTGTCCTAAACGGGTACAGTTGCCATACAAACCAAACAATAAAGTATTTGCACCTGCCAGGCTCATGGCATAAAATGTCAGCTTATAATTGGTATTAGCTTGCAGCGCAACTGTTTGAGTCCATAATTTCTTGGAAGATCCATTATAACCATTTCCTATCAGCATATTGCCTCCTGAAATAGGTGATCGTACTCCTTCAGTGGTCAATGCACAAAAGTCCTGATGATAATATTTTGGATTTGTCCCAACGGTGTATCTTCCTTCCGGACCTAAACCCTGTGAGTAATTTGTACCATTTGTAGCTTGTGTAGTATATGTATACTCTGAAGTAAAGTTGGCGTTACCATTAGAAAAGTTTCCATTCACGATCAGATTCTGAGCCTGACTCTTTACCCCAACCAGTATACATAAAAGTAGTAGTACTATTTTCTGTATACATTCTGATGAAAATCTTGTAAAAAAATGCTGCATATCATTTGATGGTATTTTTCCGCAGCAATTCTACACAAAAATTGACTCAGCAATTGTACTACACAAACACCTTAACTTACATATGTCAGAATTGAATACAAGATCCCTAAATAATAGATAAGTAAATATTACTATCTTATTTTGTAATTACTGTACTATCTTAGAAAACAAAACTTTATAAATAACCATCACAATTCACAAACCTTTCTTATGTAATCCCTGAGTAGTATAAAATAAATAGTAAATCATCTTTCGATAACTTTTTTCTTACAGAAGCACATAAAAAACAATTTGTTTATATTTTTTCAATAGTCAGTATAAACAAAAAAGATAGCAGAAAATCCGCTATCTTTTTTACTCTTTCCCAAGTTGTGACTCTCTATCCTATTTTATTTATAATCAGACCAGAGCAATTCAGATCTAACTCAAATAAACAGCAACAGAAGGCCTCTACTTTATTTTTCTACGAACACATTGCCATCTGCATTGGACTCAAATGTATTCGTTGTTGAAGCTTCGTTGTTGATTTGTCTCTTGTCTGAGATAAAGGTTCCATAACCAGTACTTTCTTTGAAAGTTGAGACTCTGAAATTCAGCTTAGCAGGCGTTCCTCCAAGAATGCTAGAAATAACTTCTACAAAACAATTCATAGTGTAGTTGTAATTGAATAAGAATGTCATATAGATATAAAACTCATTGAGATTGTACCCTTACCTGTAAGTATATAACAAAGGTGGCTATGAAAAGCAGAGAAAAGAATATGAAGCTACATGAACTGTAAAAAGAAATGTATTAACAGACAAAACGTAAGAGTAAAATGTAAATACATTGTATACCAATCGTACAGCCAGATCCTATTACAAAAAAAGAGTCTTGCTGATGACAAGACTCTTTTGTAGTGCTTTTTGGAGGGTACTAACAACTTGCACTACTTTACTCTCATGCAAGTACTTCCGGGCTTTACACAATCAGAAACTGGTTCAGCAATTCTGGTAGCAAACTGATGTCTGCCAGCTCCTGATATGCAACACCTTCAATCTGATGAGTTTCTACTAACTCATGCGCCCACGTTACATGAAAAGGAATATGTACTGCATGTGCTCCTATTTTGCACACAGGCAAGATATCGGACTTGAGAGAATTGCCAATCATTATAAACTCATCGGCTATGATATTGTTCTTACGGATGATATTCAGATAAGATTGTTCATTTTTCTCACTAACTATCTCTACCTTACTAAAGTAAATACCAAGCCCTGAACGGGCAATTTTACTTTCCTGGTCAAACAAATCTCCTTTTGTAATCACCATTAGCTCATATTGGTCCTGCAAAAGTTTAATGGTTTCTTCTACATTAGGCAATACCTCAATTGGGTGTTCAATCATCTCCTTTCCCAAATCAATAATCCGTTGAATTTCACTTCCGGTTATTTTTCCCTGAGTTAATTCTATAGCAGTTTCAATCATTGAAAGCATAAAGCCTTTCACTCCATATCCAAAAAGCCGTAGATTCCGAATTTCTGCATTATACAGCTTTGTATCAATTTCATCCCCCGTTAGATAGGGCTCTAACAGTGTTTTAAACTCCTTCTGTGTTTTTGTAAAAATAGGCTCATTCACCCATAATGTATCATCGGCATCAAATGCAATTACTTTTATCTTTTTCATTAGAATCTGGTTAAAATAACTAAAGTCTATTTACTTAAACACATCTTATACCTGTATATGGCGAATAGACTACTCTACAAGCCTCTCTAAATCAAATACATGTTTAAACTTCTTCAGCAGGCCTACTGATCAAACAAACTTTGTAGTTCTGACAGAAATTTTCCAACGTGATATCCATCCATCAAGCCATGGTGTACATTCACAGCAACAGGTAGCAACATCTTTCCGTGTTGTGTATAATATTTTCCTACAGATACTTTAGGAACACTGTCCTTATAAGCAAAATGGCGGGCATGTGTAAGCCCTGTAAAACGGGTCCATGGGATAGCAGAAAAATGAATTACATCTATACGCCCTGTCTGATCACTCAGACACAATCCGGAAGTCTGCCTTACAGCTTCAATCTCTGTTAAAGCTCCTGGCAAAAATGATTCGAATGTATCTTTGAACTCAATAAAACCAAAGCCAAACGTAGTATCATCGCGGCTAATAGTAGGTGATGCATGAATTGTATCATAACAATATACTTTTCCTTCAGCTATCCGATACCGAAATTCTTCTATAGCATTAACAATCTTTAGCGTCTGATACAAATAATATAGAAAAAAAGATGCATTGGCTGCTTTTGCCTTTTGATAAGCATGTGTTATATCCAGTTCTGCAACAATTCCAAAAAATGGTTCATCAAACCCCGAAAAAAACTGAAAATGCTCTTTCCGGTTCCACTGATCCAATGGTAATTCGGTACGCATAGTTATTCAAATCATTACAGTAAAAAATGCAAAGATAAAAATATAACTTTGATAACGCGAAAATATCCGTTTATTAGAGTTATAATGGACATTATAGCTCAGAAATGTATTTATATTAATTCCATTTCCACAGGAATTATAATATACCCTCTAACATCCTGTTAACTACGACTTTAAACCTGTAACTTATCAGATTACCAAATTTTATGATACATTGTATTACAAGAAAAATAGCAGTTCTGTTACTTACCCTACTACCTTTTCTCACGCTTCAGGCACAAAATAAGTTCCTGCCCTATGTTAATCCATTAACAGGTACTTCAGGAAGTACCACTCTGTCAACACAAAAACATGCAGAAGGCACAGAACCACTAGCCAACACTATACCTGCCGTTACGCTTCCCTTTGCAATGACTCAATGGACCCCGCAGACACAATACACAGAAAAAAAATGTCTTCCCCCCTATTATTATAAAGACACTATGTTTAGTGGCATCAGAGGTACTCACTGGCTCAGCGGAAGTTGCGTTCAGGATTATGGAACATTTACTATCATGCCCATTACAGGCCATTTAAAAACGACCCGTTATGAAACATCATTTTCTCATCAACAAGAAATTACTACTCCTGCTTATTATAGTGTAGAATTGCCAGACTATCAGATCAGGACAGAAGTCACTCCAACCAAACGAAGTGCCATAATACAGTTTACAGCACAGAAGGACGATAGCCTGTATATACTCATAACACCTAATAGCGACTACAACAAAGGATTTATCCATGTCAATGCATCTCAGCAGGAAGTGACAGGCTACAACCCTGCTCATCGGATTTATCAGGGCTGGGGAGAACCCGCAGGGTTCAGTGGATACTTTGCAGTCAAAGTTGAACAGGCATTTTCCACCAAGGGAACTTACAGTAATACACAACTATTTTCTTCTGATAGCCTTTCTCATAGACCAGATATCGGTGCATACATTGGTTTTAAAGTAACGAAAGGGATGGTCATCCGGCTTAAGGTAGGGACCTCTTTTACCAGTATCGAAGGTGCCAGAGCTAATCTGCAAGAGGAAATCACAGACTGGAACTTTGAAGCAATTCGTAAGAAAGCAGAAGTAGCATGGGAACAAGCCTTAGGTAAAATTGTTGTAGAAACCCGCAATGAAAATGATAAAAGAATATTCTATACAGCACTCTATCATGCATTTCAGCATCCCCGCCTGTTTAGTGATGCAGACGGTAAATATCCTCAGTTTGCAGGAAATTATCAGATAAAACAACTTGCCAAAGGCAATTATTACGATGATTTTTCAATGTGGGATATTTACAGAGCTCAGCTCCCTCTTTTGGAAATTATTGATACTGACCTGGTAAATGATCTGGTAAATTCTCTTATCCTGAAAAGTCAGCAAGGCAACTGGCTACCAAACTTCCCCTGCTGGAATAGTTATACTTCTGCGATGGTTGGTGATCACGCTTCTGCATTTATTGCTTCTGCCTATATAAAAGGCATCAGAGGTTACAATGTTGAGGAGGCCTACAAAGCAATGCGTAAAAATGCGTATGAGATTCCGGATCAGGTGGCGCTGAAAGATGGACGAGGCAGACGTTCTCTAGGTTCATACCTCAACCATGGTTACTATCCAATGGAAGATACTATACCCTATGCCTTTCATAAAAATGAACAAGTTTCCCGAACACTGGAATATGCCTTTGATGACTATTGTGTGGCACAACTGGCCAAAGGCTTACAAAAAAATAGTGATTACCGCGATTTGATACGAAGGTCTGCCAATTACAGAAATGTATTTGATCCTTCGTTACAACTTGTTAATGGCAGATATGCAGATGGAAGTTGGATGAAAAACTATAATCCCGATAAGAAATTACTATTTATTACAGAAGGTACACCTCGTCAATATAGCTTCTATGTACCTCATGATATCAATGGCCTGATTAAGCTTATAGGAGGGACTACTAAATTTGAAGCAGCTCTTGATGATCTTTTCCAGAAGAATGAGTATTGGCACGGAAATGAACCGGGTCAGCAAATCCCTTTCTTATATATTTATACAGATGCTCCCTATAAGACTCAATACTGGGTTAATCATATTTTGAAAGAGGAATATGCGAATGGTCCGGGTGGCTTGAGTGGCAATGATGATTCCGGACAAGTAAGTGCCTGGTATGTACTGGCGTCAATGGGATTATACCCTATTAATCCAGCCTCCGACGAATATGCGATTACATCACCACTATTCAGTAAAGTAACGCTGCATCTTCCTAATCAGAAAACATTTTCTATAAGTGCAAAGAGAACAAATGAAAAGGCTATTTATGTTCAGGAAATATCACTTAATGGTAAACTATTTAATAGTTATATTCTAAAACACAATGATCTGATGCAAGGTGGTAATATGTCATTTATTCTAACCGAACAAAAGCATTAAGAAATACTATTGCAAGTATCCTCTGTCTGAATAAATTTGATAGAGGACACTTCTCTTCTGTTAGAACAACCATTCGGCAAACCAGTTTAAGGCAATTAAAGATCCCAGGATCGTACCCACAATAGCACATATTTTTCCTGTATTGACCAGTTGGCGTGATCCAGGATCATAGGCTGCCGGATTTTGCATATAAGCAGCATGGCTCTGGCTTGCCAAAATCAACGCAATAATGCCAACAAAGAAACCACAACCACAGGTTATAATAGAAAGAATACCTAATACCAGTATCAACACATCATTAGGCAACTTCTGTAATCCCTGAATCACAGGTTGATTGGCTTGGGACCTGTTAACAGGTGTTTTAGGCTGGGTATGTACAGGTCTATTTTCTATTACAGGAACCGGAGGTGGAGTAACCGACTGATTTACCACTGGTGGGCTGGAGACTGGCTGACTAACAGAACTACTGTAACTGTTTATATATTCCAGAATTTCACCGGCATTCTGATATCGGTCAGAAGGATTGGACTGCAAACATTTATCAATAATACTACGCCAGTAACCAACAGGTAATTGCTTCAGATTTTTGGGTTCCGGACTACCTGTAAACATTTCCAGTAAAATAAGGCCAAAAGCATATAAGTCTGTACGTCCATCTACCTGATTCAAGGCAGAAGATTGTTCAGGTGCTGCATATTTTTGTGTACCCACAAAGGTGGCACCTGACAAATCATCAAACTTGTCAGCAGCAGCCAGGCCAAAATCAATAATCTTTACATTATCTCCTTTATTGGTAATCAGAATATTCTCAGGCTTCAGGTCTCTGTGATAAACCTGTTTCTTATGTGCATAACTTAAGGCATCCAGTATTTCAACAGCAATCTTTCGGATCAATCGCTGATCTTTTATTCCTCCCTCTGGAATACGCTTTCTCAGAGATTGTCCATCAATGTATTCCATATAAAAGAATGGCCCTTCTGTATCCTCTCCTCTTCCATAAATATTGACTATATGTGGATGTTCCAGATCCCGTCCGTTGAAATATTCTTTAAATAAGAGATCTGCATAGGTCTGATTGTATTTGTATGTAGAAGCAACCCGCTTAACAACCACCCAGCGACCATCCAGACGAGCTTTTTGTGTTATACTCATTCCTCCTTGCTCACTTAATAAAGTGGCATCTGTAAACCCAGTCCCCGCTCCAAACTGTATACCAGAGTAATTAGCCTGTGAAGCATTGCTTTGAGACACATTTTGCTGAGATGCAGAGGAGTTCGAATCTACAAATGAAGAACCTGTTGTATCAGAATTAGTGGGATTGTTAGTAATGAATCCGGATTGATCAGTTGCAGATGGAGTATTTGTCTGTGAAGCCTGTTGTAGCGCCTCCTGAATCATGCGTTCTGTCTCTTCAGGTGGTACACCTTGTAATTCTGCATGAGAGTAGATAATACTTTTCTGTACCTCGCTAAGTGTGCCGTTTGTAATTAGTGCACGTATCAGTGTTTGAAGTTGTTCCTGAGATGACATATATAAAACCAGGTTGCCAGTGATCAAAAGGTGAACAAATTACTTTTTTTCTGTTAATGAACAAACATCCATATTGTAACCTCTGCTAATTACTATAATTCTTTTTATTTATGACCTGATAAAAAAATAAACCCAGCCTTTATCCAGCTGGGTCTATCAAATAGTACATATATCAATCAATTATGATTCCAGTTTAAGTACTGCCATAAACGCTTCTTGAGGAATCTCTACGTTACCAACCTGGCGCATCCGCTTTTTACCTTTTTTCTGCTTTTCCAATAGTTTCCGTTTCCGGCTGATATCACCACCATAACACTTAGCCAATACGTTTTTACGAAGAGCTTTAATCGTTTCACGAGCAATGATCTTTTGTCCGATAGCAGCCTGAATCGCAATTTCAAACATTTGACGAGGTAATAGCTCCCGAAGTTTTTCACACAGGCGTTTCCCCCACTCATAGGCTTTGTCTCTATGTACGATAGCAGACAAAGCATCTACTTTATCACCATTCAGCATGATATCCAGTTTCACCATAGTAGATTCTCTGTATCCGATTAGTTCGTAATCCAGAGAAGCATATCCACGGGAAATTGTCTTCAGACGATCAAAAAAGTCAAATACTACCTCTGATAGTGGAATTTCAAATGTCATCTCCACTCGTTCAGCTGTAATATAGTTTTGATTTTTGATAATCCCTCTTTTGTCCATACAAAGAGCAATTACCGGACCTACATATTCAGTTTTGGTAATAATTTGTGCTTTGATGAAAGGCTCTTCGATATGATCAATATTGTTGGGGTCTGGCATATCAGCAGGAGCATGAATTGTAATCGGATCTCCTTTGGTCATGTAACAGGTAAACTGTACAGAAGGCACCGTTGTGATTACAGTCATGTCAAACTCCCGTTCCAAACGTTCCTGTACAATCTCCATATGGAGCATTCCCAAAAATCCGCAACGGAAACCAAATCCTAACGCAGCAGAGGTTTCAGGCTCCCAAACCAGTGAAGCATCATTCAACTGAAGCTTTTCCATGGCATCACGCAAATCTTCGTACTCAGAAGTTTCTACTGGATAGATACCTGCAAATACCATGGGCTTCACATCTTCAAATCCTTTGATCGCTTCTGCTGCGGGACGTTCCACATGTGTAATGGTATCCCCTACTTTTACTTCTTTAGCCTGCTTGATACCAGAAATCAGATAACCTACATCTCCTGTATGTACAACATCACGTGGCTCTTTATCCAGACGCAGAATACCAATTTCATCAGCATTGTATTCTTTACCTGTCGCCATAAACTTCACTTTATCTCCTTTGCGTAGTGTACCATTTTTAATCCGGAAAATAACCTCGATTCCACGGAAGGAGTTAAATACAGAGTCAAAGATCAAGGCTTGCAGAGGACCATTCGGATCTCCTTTTGGAGCAGGAATACGTTCTACTACAGCATTGAGAATATCTTCAATACCAATTCCTTCTTTCCCACTGGCATGAATAATATCATCCCGGTCGCATCCTACCAAATCCACCACCTCATCTTTTACCTCCTCAACCATTGCACCAGGCAAATCTACTTTATTCAATACCGGAATAATAGTCAGGTTGTTTCCCCATGCCAGAAAGAAGTTGGAGATTGTCTGCGCCTCAATACCCTGTGATGCATCTACCAGCAACAAAGCCCCTTCACAGGCAGCAATGGAACGGGATACCTCATAGGAGAAGTCTACGTGTCCAGGTGTATCGATCAGGTTAAAAACATACGGTTTTCCCTGATATACATAATTCATCTGAATAGCATGGCTCTTAATGGTAATACCTCTCTCTCGTTCCAGATCCATATCATCCAACAGCTGAGCCTGCATCTCCCTTTTAGAAACTGTCTGGGTAAATTCCAGCAGTCGATCTGCTAAGGTGCTTTTACCATGATCAATATGAGCAATAATGCAAAAATTACGGATGTTCTCCATTGAGTTCTTATTTCTTAAGTTCTGTTTTCCAGGGTCGGGATTATTTTCAGATTACCCAACAAGTAAATTTAACTTCACAAAATTAGCAATAAATTTTCGACTCAGACACATTCCCAATCGTATCTTTCCAAAAAGAAAACGTTCCTATGTAATAAATTATATTCTCTACCATTGAGACATTGCAACAATTCTGTTAGTTTCAATGCTAAAATCTGGAAGAATTCGCAAGAAACTAATACAAAAATTAAGATTTTCATGTACCTTCCTTGATAAAACCAGGAAAAGCCGATGTATATACAGTTTAGTGCAAATGCGTTAAATATGTATCCTTTTATTTCTCAATCAGTAGTATGTTAAGTCGTGTTCGAAAAATTATATCTGACATCTGGTATTTCTTTCCTGTCCAGCTATTGGTTTTACATCTTAAAAAGAACCAGTGGCTACTTTTATTCTGGGCTATTTTGTTTGGATTTGTACTTCAGGGAGTAGGAACATTATTTGGTTTGCCGTATCTCTTCCTTGATCCGGAATATAATCATCAGGTTAACTTTGCCAGTCTACTTATCATTGGAATTACCCTTGGTGGATTCACTATGGCTTTCCATATCACATGTTATATACTGGATGCCCATCGTTGTGGCTTCCTTGGCAATGAAAAAGATCCGTTTCGTAAATTCAGCATAAATAACAGCACTATCCCTCTCATTTTTCTGGTAACTTATCTGGTTCAGTTTGTTATTTTTCAATATAAAGAAAACGTACCTGTAGAGGATCTTATCTGGGAATCATTAGGGCTACTTTTGGGTAGTATAATTACGGTGGAACTACTGTTTTTATATTTTACCAGTACAAACAAAGATATTTTCAAAGTTCTGGCGGCCAGTGCAGCCTCTCCGCTTCAGCCGAAACATAAAGTAACACGTGTGAATGTTATGCGCAAAAAAGTAGATACTGTGCGCAGATATGGCATGCACATTGAATCTTTTCTGGATGCCCGTTTACGTATCCGTCCAGCAGAAAGTCAGTTGATAGATGTCTCAGCAGCCTTAAAGGTACTTCGTCAGAATCACCTGAATGCATTTATTATTCAGGTCTTTGTTTTTCTCATAGTTCTTGGTTTAGGTATATTTCGTGACCTTCCCGGCTTTCAGATACCTGCAGGTGCCAGTATGCTTTTACTTTTTACACTAGCTACATTATTTGTGGGAGCTATATCCTTCTGGCTGGGAAAGTGGTCTATTCCTGTATTTATCTTAGTTCTGTTTGGTTATAATGAATTGGTTAAAGCTCGAATCATTCAGACCGATTATGAAGCGTTTGGCCTCAATTATAAAATAGAAAAGGCAGATTACTCGATTACTCAACTAGATAGCCTTAGCAATGCAGAACACTATCAGGTAGATAAAGACTCAACACTTGCCATCCTGGAACGCTGGAAAGCGAAGATCACAGATCTGCGAAACAGAAAATCATTACAAGAGGAAGCAACAGGAAAGCCTCTGCTTCCCAGAAAAAAGCCTAAGCTTTTGTTTCTTTGTGTAAGTGGTGGTGGCGAAAGAGCCGCTTTATGGACAATGCGGGTTCTTCAGGCAGCAGACAGTTCACTCAATGGTACACTTATCCCTCATACATTTCTGATTACAGGAGCTTCAGGTGGTTTAGTGGGAGCCAGCTATTTTCGGGAATTATATCTGCGTAGCCAGACTGATACTACATTGGATTTGTACAATCATAAATACCTGGACAATATAGCAAAAGATAACCTCAATGCTATTACATTTTCTCTGGTAGTAAGTGATATGTTTTTCAAATTTCAACAGTTTCACTATAAGAATCACTGGTATTACAAAGATCGGGGTTATGCCTTTGAGCAACAACTCAATAAGAATACTGAAAATGTTATGGATAAAACAGTCATGGATTATCAGGAACCTGAACGACTAGCTAAGGTACCCATGTTGCTTTTTTCCCCAACTATTATTAACGATGGCAGAAAACTCTATATATCACCTCAACATGTCTCTTACATGACGGAGGCAGATCATGTGTCGCCTCGTTATCTGATTCCTAAATTAAAGGGAGTTGAATTTTTACGATTTTTTGAAAAACAGGAGGCACATAATCTTCGTTTCCTAAGCGCATTACGAATGAGTGCTACCTTCCCTTACATTACACCCAATGTAGTGCTTCCCAGCGAACCTGCTATGGAAATAATGGATGCTGGATTATCTGATAATTTTGGCATATCAGATGCTATACGCTTTGTATATGTATTCAGAGAATGGATTGCCAGGAATACATCCGGAGTTGTTTTTCTTTCAGTTCGCGATACACCCAAAGAACATGCAATTGAAAAAAACGAGGATCGCTCACTATTTAACAGGATGTTTACACCTATCAGTAGCCTTTATCGCAACTGGTCACATCTTCAGGATATCAACAATGACAATGTAATTGAATATACACGGGAGATGTTTCCCAAAATTCCCGTACATCAGATTGAGGTCAGCTATGCGACTTACCAAAATGCGGATACAACAGCAATTACGACCAAAGACAGTGTTCGACGTCAGAATTATGAACGGGTATCTTTAAGCTGGCGCCTGACTGCCCGGGAGAAGCAAAATCTCAAAAATGCTATTTATGATCCCCGCAATCAGGCAGCCCTGGAACGCCTGAAGCAAATTCTTAAATAGAAAGTAAATGTATAACTCTTCTTATTTAATCAACTATTTTAAGATCGATTCCCATAATAATAAGAATCAATAGAATAGCGCCTACGATAATTCTATAGTATCCAAATGCCTTAAAACCATACTTGGTCAGGAAGCCAATAAAAAACCGAATAGCAGCCATAGCAACTATAAAAGCAACTATATTACCAATTACTAAAATTCCCCAGTTATCACTTTGTGCCATAAAAAGTTCGCGATCATCCCACAGACTTTTTGCAGTAGCAGCAAACATAGTAGGTACAGCCAGGAAGAACGAAAACTCAGCAGCCGTTTGCCGGGTTAGTTTTTGCGTAAGCCCTCCAATGATAGTAGCAGCCGAACGGCTAACTCCAGGAACCATTGCCAGAGATTGAAACAGACCTATCAATAAGGCAGTAGGATAACTGATCGTATCTTCATCAGGAGAATGTTGTTCATTCTTTGCAAACCATTTATCAACAAACAGGAGAATAATTCCTCCCACTAACAACGTAACCGCTACTATAGTCACACTTTCCAACCACTTATCTACAGTAGACTTCAATAAAAATCCAAGAATAGCAGTAGGTAGGAATGCAGCAAAAAGCTTAAAGTAAAAGTCAAGACCCTTAAAGAATCGCTTAAAGTATAGTACCACGACAGACAAAATTGCACCAAACTGAATAGCTACAATAAAAACTTTTGTAAAATCTCCTGGAGGAATACCTAGTAAGGCTGCTGTTATGATCATGTGCCCTGTAGATGATACAGGCAGAAACTCGGTTAAGCCTTCAACTATAGCTAAGATAATAGCGTGCAAAATATTCATAGAATGATGGTAAGGTAAGTGATAGTGTTTGAAGAATGTCTTTAAATAGATCATTTAAAGAAAACCCGCAGGAAAGTATACCTTCTGCGGGGCAAAAATAGTAGTATATAGAAAGTAGCTTAATGTAAACTTACAAAGCCATCAAATGATTGTTCAGAGATTATTTTGGCTTACGCAAAATCGCAAAAAACTCAACAACAAATCCACTTAATACAATCAATGGTCCGATTGTCAGTCCCAGTGCACCAAAACCAAAAGGCTCTTTATCCATTGACATTACAATAAAGCCAATAGTAATCAAGGCGATACCTACTAACATGATCAGGTAGTTTTGCTTGCCAAATGCCAGTTTATTTTTGTTGTCCATATCTTAAATATTAGAGTTAAATTCAAATGAATACAAAGTAGTGACAAAACAGAGCCTAATACAGCTCATCTAGTGACATATTTAAATATTTATTCAACGCCCGATAAGAACTTCCCATACTAACCAGTATGCCTAATGTACACAGGCCACCAAAGAACATATACAACGCACGAGGTTCTTGTATTAGTGTGAACAATTCCAGTTCAGATGCCGCATAGGATAAAAGACCATATAACCCAGCAGAGGCTAGTAGTCCACCAAAAAGTCCATAAAAAACAGCACGAAGTAAAAATGGCTTCTGAATAAATGAAGATGTTGCTCCTACCAGTTGCATACTCCGAATCAGGAAGCGCTGAGAATACATGGCTAATCTTAAGGTATTATTAATCAGAATAAAAACAGCAACAAATAAAATGATAGCGAAACCCAGCAAAACCCATGTCAACTTATAAATATTTCGGTTTGCTTCCTCCACCTGTTGCTCCAGATACACAGCTTCAAACACACCTTTCACAGATTCCAGATCTGCTTTAATCTGACGCATCATCTCCTTCTGATATAACTCAGGTCTAATACGAATGACGTAAGCATCACGAAGAGGATTTTCGCCAAGTAATGTTACAAAATCCTCATGTGTTTCTTTAATAAATTTACGGGCAGCCTCATCTTTGGATATAAAACGGATTTGGGGCCTGTTATCAACTACAGACAAATAATCCTTCCTACGCATCTTCTGCCCAATTTCTCTGGTCTCATCTGTATCCATATATTTATCCAGATACACATAGACTTCTATAGTATTTTTAATAGAATCAGACAGGCGAAATGCCTGTAAGGCCAATAAGCCACTAAGTCCCAATACAAATAAAGCAAAGGTAATGCTAAAAATCACTGTCACGTATGGATAACTGCCAAAACGTTTGTATGTACGGTTTTTTTTCAATGGTATGCGGTATAAGTAAACAGTATTTCCAAATCCATTGTATCAGAGACAAAGGTAGGAATTTACCTTTAATCTTTGCATATCAGCCAAAGATACTTAAAAACAAAAAGCCTTCCTGAATATCAGGAAGGCTCTCAGAGAAAATCTTTTATTATTTGCGATTGACAAGCATCTTATTCAGAGAATCAATCAACGGTTTTTCAGTAATCAATACGCTCTGAATAGGAGCAGGTTGTATCTGACTGGTATTCAATTTGTAAAAATTGCCTTCATAATACAGATATGTTATGTTCTCTGCAGGCATATCCAGAAACGTATAAGGTTTATCAAAACCAAGCAATGCAATACGTCCGTTACGATAATAATAATGCAGTTTTAATGCTTCATTTGTATTATCAACCACATTTAACCGGTTAGAAGAAGAAGTATTGCCATACATAGCAGGCTTTTCAATAACAGGTTCTGAATCAATCTTTCTGATACCATCTTCCTGTGCAGGAGGACTCACTTCAGTATCAGCAGCCGAAACAATCAACTGATCAGCAGATTGAGAACTCTTACGTGTAGTATAATTTTTTCTCGATGTCGTTTTTACGGGTAAAGAAGATTTTTCCACAGGCTTGCTTACAGATACACTTGTCTCTGTTATGGCTTCTGCACTTTTATTATTTGCATTGTCAGTGGGGGAAACCTCAGGAGAAGACGTTGCAGGAGATGTTGCCGATATAGTAGCAGGTACATTTACAACTGCAGTGTTAGAAGTAGTTCCTTTCAATGAGGAGTACCCAAACCAGCTCAATAACCCGATCAAAGCTAGTCCACCAACCCACATCCCGGCAGAGGCAGCACCACTCCAGGAAGAATTGTTGCTAACATCGATCTGATTCAGGCGGTTCTTCAATTGCGCCTTTCGATAGCTTTGAAGATTTGTAACGATCTCTTTTTGTAACAAAAATTCATTGTATAACAGAGGATCTTTCTGAACCAACTGCTCAAAATCAGCCCTCTCATCTGCAGAAAGCTCGTTTCTCAGGTAAGCATCGATCATCTCCGAATGTTGGTACTCTTTGTTCATGAGTATTTTCTACTTTGGGTGGTACACAAACTGAAAGCTGGTTATCTTATAAGCATTTAATCCATGAAATCACTGGCTTTATACTTGGCTTTAATCAACTCGTCCAGTTCTTTTTTACATTTGTATTTCTTTGTTTTAGCTGTATCTGCATTAGCAAATCCAAGCAAATCAGCAATATCGTGCATAGACAGATTATCGAAGTAATAGTATGTCAGAATACGACGGCATGTTTCTCCCATCTGATTAATACAGCGATTGATAATGTCAATTCGTTCTTGCTGATCAAAATCTAATTCTTCTTCTGTGTCCTTCTCTTCATTGCTCATTCTGCTCTTACGCTCCAGTTCCTTGCGCCATAAATTCTGGCAAATACTATACAGGAAGGTGCTGATCTTGGAAGAAAGCATTAGATTGCCACTAGTTACCTTTTGCCAGAACACGATTAAGGCTTCCTGATAAATATCCTTTGCTTCGTCTTCTGTTCCGTTATTATTGATGACTAACTTAGTCATCATTTTAAAGTTTTTTTTGTAAAGGTAATCCAGTGCACTCTCATCGCCTTTCCTGATTCGTTCAAGGATTTCGCTATCCCTCATTTTTAAGCAGTGCTAAGATTTAATACTAAATAACAAAGATTGGTAACCAACCTGAATACACTTTAAATCAGGCAGAATGCCTTTTTATAATTTCATATACCTGTTTATACAACTTATGGGTTAAAATTAACAATTCCTCAGTCAAATCCCAAGTGCTATGTCTAATGTACCCAGACAGGTATGTAATATTTTCATTTTTCTCGAATGTATCTACAGCAAAAGATTATTTTCAGATTCTTATTCTACACTCCTGTTATTCAGTTACACATTTCACTGTTAGCATATCAGGTTACTTTTTTTGTCAAAAAAAGTGATATAATAGCTATTTCCTGTAGTTTAGGACTGTTTCTGACAGTATAGCCGTTCTATATGAATCAGCAAAATCGCGTAAAAAAACCTTATCATATACCTAGCAAGATTTATATAAGATACTTCCGAAACCAGATACAATAAGTTCATTTATATGTTGCTTCAAAGACAATTTCAGAAAGAGAAAGTAGTCTGTAAAGCTCTAAAACCAATTAAAATGTCCTGATTTTTCACTGAAAAAAAAATCTTTTTCAATAAAAATATTTTTCTCAAATAGCCTAAAAATAGCATGCCAGCAACCGTTACAAAAGAAAAGAACCGAAGCGGAAACCGCTACGGCTCTTTAGTAATTATCCATAACCACCTATTTATGTATCTTTAAAAGCGCATTAATTGCTGCTTAAATTTCCTTGTGTCATTTCTACAAATGTGATCTCAACCCGGCGATTTTTCTTTTTCTCTTCTTCATTAGCATTGTCATTCAATGGTTCTGTCTGGCCGTAACCTTTGGCATTTGCCCGTTTGGCCACAATTCCTTTTCCTACCAGATAGCCTACTACAGCTTTTGCACGACTGTCAGAGATGGCTAGGTTACGATCTGGAGTACCTGAATTATCTGTGTGACCTGCAATCTTTACACCATATGTAGGATTCTTTTTAAGAAACTCATATACTTTATCCAGTTCAGGTTTTGCATCCGCTTTCAGATCAGCTTTATCCGTATCAAAGTAAACAATATATACTTGATTGGGTTTTAACACTGTAGATTGTGTAATTACCTCTTTCTTTGCATTTGCAGCAGCCTGAGCAGCCTTTGTGTCCAGAGCAGCCATAGTATAGACAGTTTCATTACCTACTTTGGTTGCCTGCATTTTGCCACTAGCATCATTGTACATATACTTGGCTTCAGCAGCGGTTTCATTCTTTGTTACAGAAGACACATCTGTTGGATCAGAGTAAACCGATTCGAGAAGGGCTCCTAAAGCAAGTGAATCTTCAGCTGTCAGGATTTTGCCCATCAAAGCATACACATTATCATTATTGGATTTAGCCTTTCCTTTATCAACATCTTCGAATGCATTCTTTACAGCAATTCCTTGTCCCACAACTTTTCCATCTTTCATAACCGGCAACAGTACAATTTCCTGGTATAATTCGTAGAAATAATCCTGATTAGGCACATGAATATTTACCAGATAAGGCTTAAAACCTTCCGCTTCGATAATCATGTCATACTGACGGTTAGGAGGGAAAATAATCAGGTAGTCACCTGTTTTCGCATTGGGATTATATACTCCTTTAATAACTTCATTAGTCAACTTATCTACAACTTTGATTGTTGTCTTAACAGGTTTTGCAGGTTCACCAGCCAGAATACGACCTTTCATCAAAGTCAGTGCTACTACACCCAGTTCTTCAGGAATACCCAGGAAGTAGATATCACTACCACCTTTTCCGCCTGGACGATCTGAAGAAAAATATCCTTTTTTACCATCTGCAGAAAGAGCAAAGTAACTATCGTTATAAACTGAGTTAACAGGAGCACCTACGTTTGTTGGAGTAGTCCACTTTCCTTTATCGTTAACAGCCTTAAAGATATCTGTTCCACCCATAGAGTTAGGACCATTGGAAGTGAAGTACAATGTCTTTTTATCAGGGTGAATGAATGGAGCTTCTTCATCATACTTTGAGTTGACAGTCGGCCCCAGATTCACAGGAGCCCCCCAAGATCCATCAGCTTGCTTCTCTGCTTTGTAAATATCAAGTCCACCTAACCCCCCCGGACGATTACTTGCAAAATATACAACCTTCTCGTCAGGAGTAAAACTTGCACTATTTTCCTGATAGGTTGAGTTTACTTCTCTTCCCAACTTAGCAGGAGCTCCCCATTTATCACCCTGTAGTACAGAGGAATATATATCCGCACTATTGGCTGTAGTTCCAATGTACACCAACAGTTTTTGACCATCAGGTGATAAACCTACAGATCCGATATTACTTCGTACACCATTGGCTACCGGAACTGGAATACCTACACTTTGTGAAGGCCCCCACTGGCTTCCGTTTTTATGGGTAATCATAACATCTTCGTATTCTTTAACAGAAGAAGTGCCGGGAGTTGTATTTTTCTTAATAGTAGTATATATCAACACAGATTCATCAGCAGAAATTACAGGACCGTATTCAGTAGAAGGTGTGTTGATAGCATCTACGCTTTGTATAAATACATCCTCCGGTTTGGATGTCAATGCTTTTGCTACATTACACTGCTGCACTAATTTGGCAGCTTCTGTAACCAGCTCAACATTATTATCTGACTGACGAAAATTATTCAAGGCAGCTATTGCATCATCAAATTTCCCGCTCAAATGCAAGGATTTACCATACCAAAAATGAACTTTGTTTGGCACATCCTGATTTTTGCTTTCAATAGCAGACTTCAGATATGGCAGAGCTTTCTGAGGCTCTCCAGCCTGCGTATAACACAAACCCAATGCATAATGATTGGCAGGGTCATTAGGAGTTAACTTATCCAGTTCCAGATATACAGGAATGGCTTGTTTATAATCCTTAGCAGCCAGAAACGCATCCGCTTTCTTAATTCTTTTCTCTACTTCCGGGTTCTTGGCCTGTGCCCAGCTATCAGTATGGACCGTAAGTAACGCTCCCGAGATGAGCAAAGCGGCCAGTGTGTGCAGTCTTTGATTCATTTTTTTATCTGATTCTGATTTCGAAGTTCTGAGTCTATTATCTTACCTGTTTTGTTCAGCAGGTAAAATACCAGGCAGGGAACATTGAACGTAAGAGATCCTGTTTAACACTTATTTTGTCGATTACCTTCTGCAATATTAATAGATAAGAATGCGCAATGCTGGTCACAAACAAGCAATAGGATGCACAGCTAATATTTCAGAGCTTTTTACATGAAAATTGTATGCAATGATGAAAAAAAGCCTTTCTGAGGGAGTATGAAGGAAATAAGCAAATGTAAGGCCCTTGTATTTTTTAACAAGTTCTGTCAGAATAACAGTAAAAAAGACATACTTGATACAAAATATATGCATTCTGCCTACAGGAAAATAGGCAGACAAAAGATTAAATCACTGTTTTTGAATTCTTTTTTAATCAATGTGTAGTTCTACACAATAGAATATACAATTGTTTTCGTGTTAATTCTACTGTTGATTCTTCTTTGAACTCACAGGTAACCAACTTTACACTCACATTCCTTTCAGAACAATGAGATTCAGCTACATAGAATAAAGTCTGATAGTAGATCAGTATAGCTTACTAAAGAAGTTGTTTGAAATAATTTTGTAAAGCTGCAAAGGCATCTTTTGGCTACAACTTCACTGCAAAATCTGCCCATGACTTAAATAGATTTGTTTCCAAAATCTACTTGTTGAGCGATTTAAAAATTACTCTAAAAAACTTTAAAGAATAAAGCTTTATTCCAGAAATTTGATTAGACTTATTTAATACTATGAGGTATCAACACCTCTAGAGAAGAAGGAAATAAACAGTACTAAAAATTAAACGAACAGGGTCGTAAACCCAATAAGCGAAACATAGTCTTAAAAATAAACAATGCCTCACTATCACCTTATCCTGGCAACAGCAGAGGGTAACTGTTTTTGAGCCATGATTTGTAGATTGGCAATTTTCTCAGAATCAGGATAAAGAATGTTGGCTTTATTCAATATCTGCATACATTTTTCATATGTACCTCTGTTAAATGCCTTAACTGCTTCATTGAAATATTGCAACCCTGCCAGGTTTGATAAGGTTATTATTTTATTGCAGGGCCTTGCCTGGGCAATTTCATTGGATGCATACCAGAGTTCTCTTCTTGAGATCAATACTTCATCATCAGATACAAATCCATTGTCCAGATCTGTTGCATCTATAAGATAAGTACTTCGCACAGTATGTACACGTAAATAGACATGTCGATTCATTTCCCGCACCTCAGTGACAAAGCCAAGCTTTCCCAGCACCCATGCATATAGGGCTGTCCCACTTACACAATTATATACACTATCCTGAAGACTGGTAAAAAGTGGATACGGCTGATAATGGTACATGTATCGGTTATGAACCTGTTTGAATACATAATACAGGAATTGGGACTCTGCTAGAAATTTTTTACGTTTTTTGGCTAACTGATTACATAACGAAGTAAGCTCTGTTTCTTTGTGAAAAAATAAACTATCCGTAATCACAGGATCAGCAGCAAAAAAAGCCGCTAATTCTTTACTGGAAGAATCAGTCCATTGCGTAAAAACTTTCTCTTCAAACGAAGAGTGCCAACGGATAGTCTGCCCCTGCGCTCCATCCATTGCTATTCCTGATAAAATCAGAATCCAGATATAGATAACTTGTCTCAATGCAGTAAAGTCTTGGCATAATCATGTTAACATTCTTAACAAATTTAACATTAATTTAACAATTACATAATATTGAACAACAAATTATATTACATGAAACAAAAAACGCTTTCATTGAATGAAAGCGTTTGCATTATATAATTACTAAGCTCTTTGTTGATCTTATACCATTACGTTGACAGACGTACGAACCTGGGCTTTTAGTGCTTCCAGCGCTATTTCCATACTATCAAAATGTAAAATCTCAATAGAAGAAGTTGCTCTTGCTTGTTCATGCATTTCTTCTGCAGAGATTTGTGTAAATGCTTCGGGTGACATCACAATAAATGCAGTCTTCACACCTATTTTCTCCTGAGCAGGAATCCAGACATCTGCGATGTATGCAGATACATCCTCACTAAACATTTCCATATTGCAATGATCAGCTACAACATAAGTAAGCCCTAGCTTTTCCATATATGGATTGGTGATCTCTGCTACTCGTTTTACTTCTTCCAAGGTTAGAAAACCTTTCCAGAAATGAAACACGCACTTCAGTTCTACATTATAACCAAAAGTTCCAAACGATTCATCGATCAGAACTTCCATAGAGGGAATTTGAGGCATACTTTTATTTTAGTTATGACGGATTTTAGTAAATAGATACCCTTAGAATCTGCAGTTATAACCCACAATAGCGTTCAACACTTTCTGATTTATGACCTCTAATTTCGGTAGAAACGGATTATTTATCTGCTATTTTTTGAAGCGTTTCTTTCAGTCGTAAGGTTAAATCTGAAAATGTATCACTATCACTGAGAAGAATGATAGGCAAATGATGAATGTAGATAGTTACGGTATGTACTCCACTCTGAAGCTCAATGCATTCAGAGGTCATTTCTCTGGAAGAAGCGTATAATAAATGTACCTTATGCACTCCTAAGGCAGTGGCATATGCATGCATCTGATACAAATCACTCTGAACAGGCGATAGTTTGTACTTTGCATCCCAGACAGTATGTTGTAATGGGAGCCATATGTCAGGAGTCACTACTAGATTTCGCTGCTTACTACTTGTAGCCCAAGTGAAAGACTTTTGAGCTACTATCTGCCACTGAGGAAAATGTTCTTGGATGAACCCTGTTATAAAGTCCTCAAAAATTCGCTCCATAGGCAACAGGAATGCAATATTCAAAGGATGATCTTCTCTGTATGTCCCCATATCTCCAAGCAGAAAAAAGCGGCACATATCTACTATTTTCTGATGTTCCGGGTAAAGTCGGTTTAAATGGACACTATCACAGTCTGATGTAGTACAACTGCGTAACTCCACATCTTCCAGCATATGCAAAAGATCCAGTAACATGTTGTATGTTTCTCCCTTAGTATAGGGCATCAACAGAGAAGTTGTATATTTTATAATCTGATTGAACAAATTATTTACAACAAAAGGTTGTTGTTCGGTTTGCATTTGATGCCATAACCCTTTTGAAATCTGTTCATTTATATAATGTTGTACAGCCAGTTTTCCTCTAAGAAAATCTGTTTGCCCTGTGTAGGTCTGATAGGTTAAATAGGGTTGTTCCTGTAGTAAGTTTCTTGTGAAATTTGTAAAAAAATGTATCCACTGAGCAAGTATATCCATTATAACACTCTCAGATTCTATCCATTGAAAAGGAAAGTGGACATGACGGCAATACGATAAATAAAAATGCAGATGAGGAAGAGTCTGTGCAGAATAAGGTATGCTTTTAAATAGCTTGGGAATGAGAACTATAGTAACACTTTGAAAAGAAATAACACCAGCATAGTTACATGCCTGAATGAATCTTCCATCAAATAGAAGAAATGGCTGTCCATCCGTATTTTCTACAAGTTCATCTTCTGTATAGTTGTATATCCAGTACCTGTTCTGCCAGACCTTTTGTAAATAATATTTTAATGTGTCTGGGTCAATAGATTCAGGAAGTTCTATTTTATTCCCATATTCATATAGGTAAAGAATGTCTGATTTTTTTTTGATAGCCATGTCCATATTTCCCAAATGCATTCGTCTTAAAGAACAAATATTTATAAAACATCTATCATTTTAAATCTAATTTGTATGAAAGATTTTATGCTTATCTATCGGAACACTCTAGAAGCCGAAGAATTATATGCTCAACAATCCCCTGAAGTTCTGGAAGCTAATCTGGCTAAATGGAGTGCATGGTTAGGCGCTCTTACCCAGCAGGGTAAACTTACAGATGGCGGTCAACCTTTATATCCTCAGGGAAAGACATTGAAAGGAAAAGCAAAGAAAATAACAGATGGTCCTTATATAGAAGGAAAAGAAATTGTAGGAGGCTATTCCATAATTAGAGTTACTGATTATGAAGAAGCATTGGCTCTTGCAAAGGATTGTCCTATCTTAGAAGATGATGGGGTAATAGAAGTGAGAGAAATTGTTTTATTATCCTGATTTTCTTGCATTTACAATACTCTATTTTTAAAGTCCTGACAGTTTCAAACATTGTTAGGACTTTTTTTATAGTTAAAATAGCTGTACATTTTACATAAAAACAAGAATGGACAGTAATCAGGCAGATCATATAACACTGGAACGCATCCTTAAGCAGGAATCAGGCAAGTTAATTTCTGTATTAACACGCATTTTTGGATCACATAACCTGGAATTAGCCGAAGATGTAGTACAGGATACACTAGTAAAAGCAATGGAGCAATGGAATGATAAGGTTCCGGAAAATCCCACAGCCTGGTTGTTTGTTGTAGCTAAAAATAAGGTACTGGACGTGATACGCCAGCAGAAACGCACGTACGAATTTGCCAAGGATATTACATTACTCCTTGAATCTGAGTATACTCTTCATCCCACTTTAAATGAGTTACTGGATGAAAGTGAGATAAAAGATGATCAACTTCGAATGATGTTTGCCTGTTGTCATCCGGAGCTTAGTGAAGAGGCTCAAGTTACATTAATTCTTAAAACGCTATGTGGCTTTAGTACAGCAGAAATCGCTCGTGCCTATCTTTCTTCTGAAGAGACTATTACTAAACGTTTGTACCGCACACGACAGCTTTTCCGTGAAGGCAAAATTCAGTTTGAAATTCCTGCAGAGGAGGACTTGCCTCAAAGATTAGAAGCTATTCTTACAACTGTCTACCTAATCTTCAATGAAGGATATAATTCCACTCATCATTCGGATCTGATTCGGCAGGATTTAGTAGAAGATGCCATGTTTCTAATCAAAATGTTGAGTGAACATCCTGTCACTAATCACCCAAAGGTACTTGCACTAATGGCATTGATGTGTTTTCATGCAGCACGTATTCCGGGAAGACTGGATGAAAATGGAAATATACTATTGTTAAAACAGCAAAATCGTCATCTCTGGAATCAGGAGTTAATCTGGTTCGGAAAGGGTTGTCTGGATGCAGCTGCCGAGGGAGGTGAACTTAGCCGCTACCATCTGGAAGCAGGGATTGCTTACGAACATTCCAATGCGGAAACCTATGATATGATAGACTGGGATAATATTGTATATCTATATAATCTGCTTTACCAATTATACCCCTCTCCTATTGTTGCCCTTAACAGAGCTATTGCCATTGGAGAAACAGAAGGTGCACGGGCAGGCTTAGAAGCAATAGAAGACATACCAGATAAGGATGCACTAAAAGAATTTTATTTATTTCCCGCAACTCTGGGAGAGTTTTATAAGCAGTTAGGCCAAGCGGATATTGCCAGAACACATTTGGAAGAAGCATTATCTCTAACCCAATCAGAAGTAGAAAAAAGCCTATTGAGATCAAAAATAGCTCAGCTATCTGCTGATTAAATTCGTAATTTACAATAAAACGAAAGAAGTCCCTTTGTGAAAAGGGACTTCTTTCGTTTTATATATTTTCACTGTATATATGACTATTATTCTACTGGATAAGAGATACCTGCCTGACGTTTCTGTGCAGCTACAGCTTTTTCCAGTTCAGGGTGCGGCTTGTGTCCGCGTGACCACATAGCATAGATAGCAGGAATAATGAATAAGGTAAGTACAAGCGAAAAGGTAGTGCCTCCCACAATCACAATTCCCATACCCATACGACTTTGTGCAGCAGCCCCTAAGGCAACTGCAATAGGTAATGCCCCTAATGCAATAGCCAGACTTGTCATCAGAATAGGACGCAAGCGAGACTCAGCAGCTTCCATGATAGCATCCATTTTGGATTTTCCATGTTCACGTAACTGATTCGCGAATTCAACAATCAGAATACCATTCTTAGTAACAAGGCCAATCAACATAATTGTACCGATCTGACTGAAAATATTCCAGGTCTGTCCAAACAGCCATAGGGAAAACAATGCGCCGGCAACTGCCATTGGAACAGTCAAAATGATGATAAAAGGGTCCATAAAACTTTCGAACTGAGCAGCCAGAATCAGATAGATCAGCAGTAGAGCCAAGCCAAATGCAAATAATGTATTAGAACCACTTTCTCTGAAATCCCGTGATTCACCAGCCAGATCTGTAGAGAAACTATCATCCAATACACGTTCTGCAATACGATCCATTGCCTCAATGCCATCTCCTATACTTTTTCCGGGAGCCAGACCTGCAGATACAGTTGCCGAAAGAAAACGATTACTATGGTATAACTGTGGCGGACTGCTTTGCTCTTTTATAGTAACTACATTGTCCAATTGTATCAGATCGCCTGCTGTATTTCGTACAAATATTGAAGCCAGATCCAATGGATCATCACGATCTTTCTTATCAAATTGCCCAATGACCTGATACTGCCGGCCACTCTTCATAAAATAGGCAAACCGTTGTCCACTTAAAGCTAACTGCAACGATTGAGCAACATCTATAACAGAAACTCCCAGGCTTTGTGCTTTGTCTCTGTCTATTGATACATCTAGCTCTGGCTTGTTAAACTTCAAATTCACATCCGAGGATGAAAATGTTGGATCATTTTGAACCTCGTCCATAAATTCAGGTATTTTCTCTTCCAGTTTCTGAAAATTCGGAGCCTGAATAACATATTGAACGGGCAAGCCTCCTCTCCTGTTCACAGCAATAGTGGGCTGTTCTGTTACCAGAATACGTGCTTCTGAATAGCGCCGCGTCATCTGTGTGAGTTTACCAGCAATCTCCTTTTGGCTGCGTTTTCGCTCCTCAGGTTGAGTTAATGACATAATCATCCGTCCACTATTTGTAGAAGCCGTTCCATACCCTGGAGAGGTAATAACAAGATTCACCTTTTTCTCAGGAATGGAATCATTCACCAATTGCATCAACTCCTGCATAAACCGATCTGTATAGTCATAAGAAGACCCCTCGGGAGTAGTTACCTGTACACGCAAATAACTTCGATCATCATAAGGAGCTGTTTCTTTTTGAAGAATAGTATAAAATAATACAATTAATCCTACACAACCCAGTACAATAGGAATACTCAGCCACTTGCGTTTCATAAAGCCTCCTAAAGCTTCTGCATAAACAGAGTTTAATTTTTCAAAGTAAGGCTCTGTCTTCTCATAAAACCATGACTTCTTATGCACATCTTTAATCAGATATGCATTCAGCATAGGGGTTAATGTTAGAGACACAAATGCTGAAATAAGTACTGCAGCAGCAATAACAACTCCAAACTCCCGGAACAATTGTCCTACAAATCCCTGCAGGAAAATAACAGGTAGGAATACGGCTGCCAGTGTAATGGAAATCGAGATAACAGCTATAAAAATCTCATTCGCTCCCTTGATAGCAGCCTCAATAGGACTCATTCCTTCTTCTACCTTTTTAAAAATATTCTCAGTCACCACAATCCCATCATCAACCACAAGCCCCGTTGCCAGTACAATTGCCAGGAGTGTAAGTACATTAACTGAAAAACCAAACATATACATGATAAAAAAGGTCGCAATCAATGAAACCGGAATATCTATCAATGGACGAAATGCAATACCCCAATCCCTGAAAAACAGGTAAATAATGATAACAACCAGAACCAGTGCAATAATGATAGTCTCAGCAACTTCAGTAACAGACTTCTTGATAAATAAGGTATTGTCTACTCCCACGTTTAGTTGTAAATCTTCAGGCACTTCATTTTTGATCTGCTCCAAACGTGTGTAGAAGGCGGAAGCTACTTCCAGGTAATTAGTACCTGGTTGAGGAATGACAGCCAAGCCCACCATAGGTGTTCCAGACTCTGTCATTTGGGTCTCCAGATTCTCAGGACCAAGGATAGCTTTACCAATATCACTGAAACGCACAATTTTATCTCCTGAAGTCCGGATGATTAGTCTGTTAAACTCTTCATCAGAAGAAAGATTACCTAATGTCTTTACAGTTAGTTCTGTATTAGCACCAGTTACTTTCCCGGAAGGCAGTTCTACATTTTCCCGGGTTAGTGCAGTTCTGATATCTGAGACCGTTAGACCATAGGAAGCCAGCTTCATAGGATCAATCCATAAACGCATCGCATATTTTTTCTGCCCATATATCTGGACACTACTCACACCCGGAATGGTCTGTATACGTTGAGCAATTACGTTCTCAGCATAATCACTCAACTCCAACTGGTTACGTGTTTTGCTACGTACTGTAAGAATGATGATCGGCTCAGAATCTGCATCTGCTTTGGACACTACTGGTGGTGAGTCAATATCCTGGGGTAAACTTCGTGTAGCCTGAGATACTTTATCACGCACATCATTGGCGGCTTCCTCCAGATTTTTATCCAGGTTAAACTCTATTGTAATATTGCTTGTTCCTTGCGTACTCGAAGAAGATATATTTCGGATACCATCAATGGAGTTAATAGATTTCTCCAAAGGCTCTGTAATCTGAGACTCAATAATATCAGCATTAGCTCCTGAATAACTGGTACGTACAGAAATAGTAGCTGGGTCAATAGAGGGATATTCCCGAATTCCCAGAAACGTGTATCCAATAACACCAAATAAGATCAATATCAGATTGACTACAATGGTGAATACTGGTCTTTTAATACTTAATGTCGATAAACTCATAGAAAGTTTACTTTACAGATTCACTTACTTACCGAGAGAACAGAAAAATTCATTCCTCTCCTTTTCCTTATCTTTAGAGGCGGTATTATATTATTTACCGGGTTGTATCAATAACTACCCTGACTGGTGATTCAGGTTTCAGAGACATAACCCCACTTGTCAAAACAGTATCTCCAGGATGCAAACCTGACGTAATCAGAATATCTTTTTCCCGTCTGGTAGAAGTTTCTACCTTTACTTCTTTTGCTTTTCCATTTTCACTTACAAAAACTTTCTTGCCATCCTGAATAGGGACAATAGCTTCTGTTGGAATCAAAATTGCGTCATTAATAGTAGTTAAGGGTAACTCGACACTGGTAAATGCTCCGGGCAAAAGTTCTCCTTTGGGATTATCTGCCAGAGCACGTAATTGCAGTGTACGGGTTGTGACATCTATACGTGGTTCAATAGCATAGACACGTGCTGTATATTTTTTTTCAGAACCTGCTACCGTAAAGTGAACCTCCGTATTAACTTTTAACTGATTCATATACTTTTCAGGGACAGAGAAAGTCACTTTCACAGGATTTGTATTTACAAGATTTGCTACTGTAGTAGTTGAAGATAAATACTCTCCTACAGAAATTGCACGTAAACCTATCGTTCCTGTAAAAGGTGCTCGAATCTGTGTTTTCTCCAATTGAGCCCGAATGAGTCGGGTCTGAGCCTGTAATGCCCGAAGATCAGCCAACGCCACATCGTATTCCTGCTGACTGATACTTTCCACAGCCAGAAGCTTACGCGAACGTTCCTCATTGGCAGCAGATAGCTTTTCACGGGTAAGAGCCTGAGAAAGCTGTGCTTCCAGTTCCTGATTATCAATCTGAATCAGTAACTGGCCTTCTTTCACTATACTTCCTTCTTTAAAATAGATTCCTTTCACAAGACCTGATACCTGACTACGTATCTGAACCTGTTCATTGGCATCAATAGACCCTGATACAGCAATAGCATCCGAAAAACGTTGTGGAGTTGCTACTATGCCTGAAACCTGTACAGGTCTGGATGAGCCCGCTTTACCTCCTCCCTTCCCAGAAGCTGTAGCCTCATCTTTTTTCTTATTCTGTATAATTCGGTATGCAACTAAAACGCCCAGGCTTATAATGACTATTGCATAAACAATATATTTTACCTTCATAAATTTCACTGTATTGTAAATTTCTCTATCTCTATTAGTAATAACTGCAATATAGTAGCTAATGTTATACAAACAATAAAGTAAATAGAACTATAATTGCCTCTGTATATTATCTATATGCACTATTTCATGATTAGATAATTCACTTTTTAATGAAAGTGAAACAAGCTTCCATTTTATTTACGATTTTTTCTCAAACTTATTCACCAAATCAACGTCCATTCAAAAAAGATACTATTTTTGCCCCCAGAACGTGAGTTTTCAGCATTGTTTTTTATACAGGGGCTGTGGTCAATTGGAAGACACTTCGACTCCGGATCGAGGAGGTTGCAGGTTCGAGTCCTGTCAGTCCCTACCCTATTTTATTGTATATGAGACTGTAGCTCAGATGTGGAAGAGCGCCTACCCTGCAAATAGGAGGTCGGAAGTTCGAACCTTCCCAGTCTCACTAATACTTCTGGAGGGAGTAGTTCAACGGAAGAATATCCGGTTGCTAACTGGAAGGGTGCAAGTTCGAGTCTTGTCTTCCTCCATCATTCTGTAATTAAGGTCAAGGGTTAGATGATTGGTGGGTGTTGACATATCAAAGAAAGGAGTAAAAATTAAACCCAATTCTTCCAGATACTCATAAGTGCATGAATGATACTGAAAATACTTCCTCGACAAAAGACGACTCATCAAAACTAGATATAGAAGTTATATCTTCCTTATTGGAACTTGTCGCTAATATATTGAATGATATCCTAGACTAACCATGTCAGAAACCAGCAACGAAAAAGAAAATGTAATGCGGTTGTTACTCTCTGGTCAATTGGAAAGTATCACGTTAGGACTGACAATAGCAGATTCTCTAGAGATTCATATTGAGGACTTTAAAAAAGATATAGAAGAACTGTATGATTGGATTGTCAGGATTCACAGATGGGAAAAAAGTGTGGTATTATTGAGTGAGAAAATATATCATCTATTACACCAGACACATATCTATTGCTCAGACAAGGATGCATCTACAGACTCTGTAAAAGTATCTCATATACCTACAGGAATTAAATATATGGTAAATCTGATATCTATAGACCTTTCCTATAATCAGATTGTGGAATTACCTGTTGAAATTGGTTGTCTTACTAATCTGGAAGAATTGTATCTGGATTACAACTTACTATCTACTCTTCCTAACGAACTTGGAAATTGCTACAATCTGTATGAATTAAGTTTAACAGGCAATCACTTACATACAGTAACAACAGCAGTTGGCAAACTGATTCACTTAGACATCCTGAATCTGGACAAAAATCAACTACACTCTATTCCTACTACAATAGGGCATTGTACACAATTACGATATCTGGATATATCAGATAATAATCTTACCTCTATCCCTCCAGAAATTGGCGATCTCAAAAATCTAACTGATTTAAGATTAAGTAATAATCCATTAGGATCTATTCCATTAGAAATTGGTCAATTGTCCAACCTTACGAAATTGAAAGTGAATGCAACTCGACTCAAGACACTGCCAGAAGAAATAAGTAATTTGAAAAATCTGGAAGAGTTTGTATCAAAGGGAAATCATTTTTCGTGGGAGGATCAGGTTAAGATCCGCACCTTGTGGCCCAACCTAAAGGTTAAGTTCAAATAAACCACCCCAGCCAAAGAAGTACATTTTCAGTGTAAATCATACCTTGAATCTCACATATTTATGTAAGTATTGCATATCTCAAACATTTAAAATATGTTTGATTCAGGTAAATAACAGATACAAAACGTCACAAAAAATCATAACACTTGCAGAAAAAAGGGCTGATACCCCTGAAAAAGCCGCAGATTAATGTCTGTTGAGAGTTTAAGGACGTTATTACTTTTTACAACTATAGTATACTTAGACTGTAGCTCAGATGTGGAAAAGCAACTGTCTGTCTCGCAGTAGGTCGGAAGTTCGAACCTTCCCAGTCTAACAATCGGAAACTTTCCTTGAAAGCATAATAAAAAGAGACTGTAGCTCAACTGGAAGAGCACCTGCTTTGCAAGCAGGGGGCTGGAAGTTCGACTCTTCCCTGTCTCACCACTAAATTCGGAGGAAGTAGTTCAATGGAAGAATATCCGGTTCCTAACCGGATGAATACAAGTTCGACGCTTGTCTTCCTCCATCTTTGTAACTATACCTGAAAAAAACTATTTACTATGAGGCTGTAGTTCAACTGGAAGAACGCCTTCTTTTCAGGAAGGAAGTTGGGAGTTCGACTCTCCCTAGTCTCACAAAGGAAACTGTAGTTCAAATAGAAGAGCATTGCTACCTGTGGCAAAGGTTAGAGGTTCGAATCCTCTCAGTTTCGCAAAAACTATGTATACAGAGGCAGTAACTCAATTGGAAGATGCCCTGGCTCATAACCTGGGCGGCTACAGGTTCGAGCCCTGTCTGCCTCTACCTTATATCGATTATGATGAACACACAATCGCCCTTTACTTCTGAAGAATGGGACACCTGTATAAAGGTACTGAAAGCACTCTCCAGAGATCCTGATCTGGCTCTGGATACTATGACACTCAAAGGGCTGGTAACCAAACTACATAAGAACGCCCGAAAAACGATCCGAAAGGAAAACCTGCAAAAAATTCAGTTAGCAGATAAAGCCATTCTGGAACAGACTTTCCTGCATCAGAATAATCCGGTTGATGAAACAACCCAACCGTTAGTGCTTCCAGAAAATACGTCTCCTTCTGTTCTTCGTATTCAACGCCCGCTTAACTGTTATATATGTAAGAATCCCTACCAGAATATTCATTTCTTCTATCATTTGCTTTGCCCTGATTGTGCATCCTTAAACTATGAAAAACGTTTTCAGCGTAGCGATCTTACCAATCGGGTTGTATTGGTAACAGGCGGACGTATCAAAATTGGTTATCTGACCGCCCTGCGTATGTTACGTGATGGAGCAAGAGTACTTATCACTACCCGCTTTCCGAAAGACTGTGCCAGACGTTTTAGTGAAGAAGCAGATTTTGCCGACTGGCAGCATCGTCTTCAGATATTTGGACTGGATCTGCGCAATATTCCTGTTGTCGAACAATTTATTGACTATCTGCTTGTACATGAACCCAAACTAGATATTATCATTAATAATGCTGCCCAAACAGTAAAACGTCCTCTGGAGTTTTACCGACACCTGCTTGAATTTGAACAAACGCCTTTTGAACAACTTTCTGCTGAATTGCAATCTATCCTGCCATTAGGCCAGGAAACCCGCTTTCAGCTAATAGAAAAACAACATCAGCTTGCACTTCCCAATAGCAATGATTATTTCCCGGAAGGAAAATTGGATAGAGATCGCCAGCAAATAGATCTTCGTCCACAAAATAGCTGGACATTAAAACTGGATGAGGTAGATACGATAGAAATGCTGGAAGTGCAACTCGTAAACTCAGTAGCTCCATTCTTACTCAATAGCCGACTAAAACCATTGCTAAAACAGTCTGAATTTGACAGACGCTTTATTGTCAATGTATCGGCTATGGAAGGTCAGTTTGCCCGTGAAAATAAAACCGTCTTCCATCCGCATACCAATATGGCAAAGGCAGCGCTGAACATGCTCACAAGAACTTCTGCCAACGACTATGCAAAGGATGGTATCTACATGAATAGTGTAGATACAGGCTGGATTACACAGGAAAATCCATTTCCTAAAAGATCCCGAATCCGGGAACGAGGATTTGTAACCCCACTGGACGAAACGGATGGTATGGCACGTATCTATGATCCAGTGGCCTGTGGTATCAACAATCCGGAAACACCATTATATGGACACTTTTTGAAGGATTACCAACCCTATCCATGGTAAAGTCTGATTAGCACAACCTACTTTATCTTAACTTCTATGCAAAAGAACATCATTGTTTGTCCTATCAAAGGTATTACAGAACTACTTCCCTATGATTTTCAGGAAATAGAACCTTTGCTTTCCTATCTTAAGAAAGATGAACTACCTTCCATCAACATGGCTTTTCCAAGAGGTACGATTACCGACGATGGACGGTTGGATCTATGCAAACAAAGCCTGGGTCCAGAAGGATGTAGCTTTGTAGTAGAGTCTTTGTGGAACAATACTCGTGTCAAAAGTTTGCTACTGGGAACAGATGGGATCGGAAATGGAGGTGCAGAAAAAGTAGCTCAACTTATTGGACATAACGAAAACCTGGAGACAATCTATCTTGGTTGTAATCTAATTGAAAACGAAGGTACCGAAAAACTGGCACAAGCCCTGATCACCAATACATCTGTACGGGGACTGTGGTTAAAACGTAATCCGATCGGAGAACAAGGAGCCTACCACATAGCGAATGTACTGAAACAAAATCGCCATCTCCGAACACTAGATCTGGTCAATACACAGATTGGCACTGCAGGATTAAAAGCGATATGCGAAGTATTGGCTACACAAAACCAGACATTGGAAAGATTATATCTGGGAGGGAATCAGATCAATGCAGAAGGAGCCTCTTATCTGGCAGAGGTATTGCGCCAGAACAAAACACTGAAAGCTCTACTTCTTAGCGTAAACGAACTAGGTGATAAAGGCGGAACTATACTGGCTGAAGCATTGGCAGACAATACGACACTGGAAGAACTCGGACTTGCCAGTTGTGGTCTGGGAGAAAATGCAATGGTTACCTTATTTACACATATGGCAACTAATAACAGCATCCATTCACTGGATCTGGGTTATAGTATTTCTACCAGGGTAATGGGAGCTTCTGCCAATCATATCTCTGATCGTGCAGCCAGGGCATTGAAGAAATTTCTGGAAGAGAATAAGACAGTAATCTCACTTAAGTTGAACAGAACTGGTATGACAAAATTTGGCAAAGCACGATTGAGAGAAGGGATGGCTACTAACACATATATTCAGGAACTAACAATCACAGGAAAAAAAGATCCTCAGCTCCAGGAATTTATTATACAGAATCAATCATCGCAACCGAAACACAATAGTATTCCCGAGGATGTAAAAGTCATCAAAAGTGTTTATCGCTAGAAAGAAAAGCCAAATCTCTTTTCAATCGGTATATACACAAGTAATATAGTAAACAACCAAACCAACTATGGAAAATCAATCAGATTCATCAGTAACAAAAAATTCATGGGTAACGTATGACGGTTATCCGGAAGATTTGGAAGGCCCGCCGGAAATAACCCGAAACCTTATCCGGTTAATTTCCTCCAGTGAGACCACTAATACTGATTTAGCCTTTCAGATGTTGAAGGGTTTAAAACATCCTGTTATAAAACAAATTCCGGCTGACGCACCTGTTGAAAAGAAAAGAGTATGGTTAAAACTTGTTTATGATCAACTTACGGGTCATCCTTCTAAAAGTTGGTACAACGTTGATCTCAGCCATCTGCAGCTCACTTACCTCCCGCCCTCTATTGGAAATCTACTATCAACAGCATCTGGTTCTATCTATCTGGATCTGAGTCACAATCTTCTGGAAGATCTTCCCTTTGAGTTTTTATTTTATAACGATAAAGAAGCTTTTAATCAGCTTTATAGCATTTCGCTAGCCCACAACCGCTTGAAAAAGTTCCCAGTAGTATTACAGGAACAAATTAATCTGGAGAAGCTGGATTTAAGTTCAAATAAGTTGTCTGTGTTACCTGATCAGTTAAAGGGACTCAAAAAAGTGCGTTGGTTATCTTTAAACTTCAATCAACTCACAGAACTACCTTATACAATCAAAGACATATGGTTTCTACGCAACCTGGCAGTTAAAAATAACTTATTGCAATTTTTACCTGAAAGTATAGGTAATCTCGACTCCTTGGTTGAATTAGATGTAAGTAACAATCGTATAAAAGTGCTTCCGGAAAGCTTGGGCAAACTAAGATTTCTACAAAAAATCAATCTATATATTAATCAGATTGAGTATTGGCCTACCGATCTCAGTGCACTGGTACAGCTACAGGAAATTAAATTAAGCTTTAACAGAATACGTAAATTACATCTGAAGGATCTTCCGATGCTACAACGTATTTTACTGGTCAGTAATCGGTTGGAAGTATTGGAGATTGAGCCTGAAAATCTGAGTCAATTAGAGAAAATTCACTTACATAATAATCAATTGAAAAACCTGCCAGTAAGTATTGGTTCACTCAAAAAGCTAAAAGAACTTAGGGTCTATAATAATCAACTGGAGTCTATTCCAGAAAGCATTGGCAACCTAGAGCGACTTCAGTATCTGAGTCTGAACAAAAACCGCTTGACAGCTCTGCCAGACAGCATTCAGAATCTAAAACGGTTAAAACAACTCGATTTACAGGATAACTTATTCTCAGAACAGGAAATAAATCGGATTAAAAAACTACTGCCTTATACCCTTATTCACTTTAGCAACAAAAAGCGGTCAAAAAAAGAGAAAGGACAAAAGGTTATTTGATTATTTTTTGAGCAATAAATCCAAACAAGTGTTTTCTTTGGTTTAGTATATACAATCTATTGCGGATTACCAGGAAGAAAAGCCTGAGAGAGTGCCTGAATCAACTGTTATTACCACTACAGATGTTGAAGTCATTAAAAGCATTTATTCATAAACTCACCCGTTCGTCTGTATCTCAACCGTTACAGGAGCAGCAACCAGTTCAACAAGAAACTCAGGAACAGGTAGTCCATTTACCAGTTGAACAGACAAAAGAAGTATCCACAGAAGCGTCTACACCTATTACCCGTTCTTGGGTAACGTATAACGGTTATCCGGAAGACTTAGAAGGAGGGCTTGAGATGACGCAGAACCTAATCCGGTTGATTGCTTCTGATTATAATACCAATATTGAACTGGCCTTTCAGATGCTGAAAGGATTAAAACATCCTGTTGTAAAATACATACCTGTCAATGCCTCTATTGAAAAGAAAAAATTATGGTTAAAGCTTGCCTATGATCAGATTACGATTCAAACCTATGACCGTTGGAATGCGAACTTTGATCTGAGTCATTGCAACCTCACCAAACTTCCTCCCACTATAGGTAGTCTATTATCAACATCCCGGTATTCTACATCTCTTAATCTGAGTCACAATCTTCTGGAAGATCTTCCATTTGAGTTTTTTTATTACAAAGATAAACATGTAGCCAACGCTGTACAGAGCATCTCCCTAGCATATAATCGTTTTCGCTATTTTCCGGAGGCATTACTCAAACAAGCTGGTCTCAGAACCATTAACATCAATCACAACCAGATTACAACCCTTCCACGCAGAGTAGAGGATCTCAAACAGTTGGAAAGTTTATATGCAGGTTTTAATCAACTTACACAATTACCAGATACAATAGGGAATGTAAAGCATTTATCTGTCCTTTTCTTACCACATAACTATTTGCAAACTCTGCCAGATAGTATAGGAGAACTTGAACATTTACGTCTGGTTAATCTTAGTCATAATTATCTGCAGAAACTTCCTTTTGGTCTGACACGATCCAAATCGTTGCGGATACTCAATTTATATATCAATCAACTAACTCAATGGCCTGATACCTTAAACGAAATTCAGCCGTTGCAGGAAATCAACCTGAGTTTCAACCAAATCAAAAAAGCTAACCTTCAAAAACTGTCTCAATTGAAACGTTTGTTTCTGGTCAACAACCAATTGGAAGAGTTAGATATTGATCTCAATAGCTTACCAAAGCTGACCAAACTGCACCTGCATAATAATCAGCTAAAGCAGTTGCCGGAGAATATTGGGGCATTAAAAAGACTGAAAGAGCTTAGGGTATATAATAACCAGTTGGAGTTCATTCCAAAAAGTATTGGGAGTCTGGAAAATCTTCAGTATCTGAGTCTAAACAAAAATCGCTTGACAAGTCTGCCAGACAGCATTCAGAATCTAAAACGGTTAAAACAACTCGATTTACAGGATAACTTATTCTCAGAACAGGAAATAAATCGGATTAAAAAACTACTGCCTTATACACAGATTCACTTTTAAGACTCTTTCCATTGTTCGATAGGGTTTTCAGATATTCCTTTTTCTCTGCCCACATCGGTTACAGCCAATGTTCCTAACTGTTTTTTCAGTATAGCTTCCGGAAGCTCGTTAGGATCAATGGTAAATAGTTCAGCCACACCCATCACAATATCTTCACCATACCAGTTTTCCGGATTATTTACATCCTCCTCTTCATCAAGCAGACTTTCTTTTCGCAAAGTCTTTTCTTTCTTTAATAACTCCCCTTCATCTATAATGTTCTCTCCATCTTTTTCAAAATGTCGGATTACCTTCCCACCTTTGCAATACAGATAAAACCAGAAGTCCATTCGCATCTGGGTAGAAAAAGCCCATACCTCCTCGTAAGTTTCACTTAATCGCTGACATAAAGCCGCTTTATCTGTTTGACTAATCCAGTCTCCAACAACCAGAACCCAACCTCGCATAGGACTACTTACATACACTCTACTAAAAGGCACTCCATCCCAAATATCACCCATCACAACAGAAACTCCAGTATTCCAATCTAGTTGTATAAATGGTTCACTCAGATTCAGAGACTGAATCACGGCTTCCTTAGATTCTGATTTTATAGTCAACCAACCTATATCAAAAAATTCAATCATTGTAAGTTAAGGCGTTTAACACATTAAAAACCTAAGACTAGCTGATTGTATATAACCAGCTAGCTTTTTGTAGGTATCAAATATATTAGTCTCTTATTCGTACAATCAAGTCCTGAAACGGATCGTATTCTACCTGACTTACTTTCAGATAAACTCCTTTTTCCAGTACAATACGTTCGTGCTCCTCATGTGTTAACACAGCCTGATCAGTTACTCTGAACAGCAGTTGATCCTTTTCCACAGGAGAATCCAATACTTCTACATCTCCTGCAAGCTGATGTGAGTGACCAGTTACCTCACCCAGTTCGAGTGTCAGTTTTTTGGTACGTTCCTTCACATTGGCAGTAACACCTGCCTCAGCAACCTTAAATAACAGCACATCACCGTGCCGATACACTCTTTCAAATTCCATAAAATTATGCATAGTTTACGTTTCTGAATACATAAGATTCAAATACTGTTGCTTGGTCAGCGGTTTACCATTGAATCGCATAGTCCAGGCAATAGCGGCAATAGCATCTTGTTGCTGAGCAATATCTTCAGACACATACAAATAATATAGTCTATCTGTAGAAGCACACTGACACTTGACAAAATAAATAGCCGGCTCACGCCAGAAATGACGTTCTATACCCAGTGATTTAGCATCTATCTTGTATAGCTCATAGGTATCCTCATAGGTATGTTCATAGGGTTTCAGATGCTCATCCCACCGGATCTGTTTTTTGGTGATAGTCTGTGCATCTAACTGTTTTGCATTCAGTTTAGTCACCAACTCTTCGACCCCAAAACATTGTAAAGCAACCATACGCTGTTCTGCATTAGATAACAGTAAAGCTTCCGCAATAGTCAGAGGTGTCAGTTTCTCATAGGTATTTTCAATAGTCTTTCGATGGCTTTCCTGAGAGAACAATGACAACACCTCCTTTTGTGATCGTGCCTGTTTTTTATAAATCTTCAGCACAGTTTCCAATTTCTCGAAAGCTATACCTTTTGTATACACTGCCATAGTACTATTTGATTAAAACCACAGATTCATTGTCAGCGATAAAATCGATCACTACATAGGATTTTTGTAATTCTAACCGAACCCCACCTTCCTCTAATCTACCACTCACATCAATCGAATGCAACGACTTACTCTTCGCAACTTCCTCACTAAATTCAAAGTCCTTTTCAAACTTTTGCAATCGTTTCCGGATTACTTCTCCATAAAAAGCCTCTGCCTCTTTTGGAATAGGAACAGACATTTCGTCTCCCTCCCGGACCTGTGTATGAATCAGGCCTCCATACGAATCATACGTAATAGTATTACGCCCTTCTACATGCATCCAGACAGAAAAGTTAATATTGACCCTATGTAAGTATTGATTCAGATGAAAGGGATCATCTACAGGTATCCATTCAGTAGACGAAACATTTTCGGCTGGCTCTCCATCTACCCAATCACTTTCTTCGTAATCATAGTAGTAAGCTCGCGCCGAATAATGTAATACAACCTGCCCTTTCTGGTCTACTTCGATATGCCCCTTTCCATTATTAAAATACTCTCCAGCATTGGGTAACTCCAATACCTGTGCAATCAGATCGCCCAATTCCCATCCAATATTGATTCCATCTTTCTTGTAGTCATATGCCTCCCCGATTTGTACATTGCAAATAGTTTCGTCTCCTCCAGCGTTCCAGTCTACAGGAATAGGTTTTCCAGCAGATAATTGTTCAACTATTGCCTCTTTCAAAACAGTATTTATATCTCTTTCCTTTCTTACATCTATCTCCGCTTCTTCTGATTTAGTTGTCACTGCATTCAAAGGAGGATATACTGTTGGCCCCTGTTTATGTATTATAGATTCTTCCTTTTCTGTATTTACCTGGTTTGTAAAGAATGAATTATATATCTTTTTCCAATAAGACCACATTTTGCTATAGTTATAATGTCTAAAAATAGAGTAGATAAGACACCTTAATTAGTAAATTAAAACTACCGATTTATTTTCAATAATATAATCAATGACTACATATGTTTTTCGTAACTCCAATCTAATTTTTCCAGGTTCCAGAGTACCATTGATCTCTATGGAATCCATCTCTTTACTACCACTTACGTCTTCTATCTTATTAAATTCCTTTTCAAACTTCTTCATGTAGTCTTTAATAACTTTCAAATAAAATTCAGAAGCAGCAGAAGGCACAAAAATATCTAATCCATCACCTTCCCAAATTCGAACATCAATCAATTCCCCATAGGTAGTGTAGTTAATCTCCTTATTTTCATCTAATCCCATTGTTAACAAAAAGGAAATATTGACTCGATGTAAATACTGTTCAAGTTGAAATACATCTTCTATATCTACCCATTCAATAGAAATCAAATTGTCTCCAGCTGATTGATTTGTCCATGCTCCATTATAATCATAATAATGGGCACGCGTAGAATAGGTCAATACAATCTGGCCCTTCTCATTTATATCAATTTCTCCACATCCTTTATTATAGTAATCACCATCATGAGGCAACTGCAGCTTTTCCACAATTTCTGAACACAACTTCCCAAAGAACCTATCATCATATTCATCCCCTACTTTTATATTGATACACTTATTATCTCCACCTGCATCCCACTCTGCTAAAATCTTTTCATCAGCAATACGAGCACTCTTTACAAGCTCCTTAATCGTCAAGGGAGGAATTATAGAATTACTTAGCCATGCTGATAGAAGCTTTCCCTTTTCGTATTTTACCTCTTTGTTAGTAAACACCTTTTTTAAATAAAACCACATACAATACTTGTTACTTTTGAGAAACCGCATTTTTACGCAACCACTCCAATTCTTCCTGTTGAGGAGTGTACTGCCAGCGTTGTGTAAATCTGAATTTCTCCAGAAACGGCTTTACTTTACACTCCGGATCTAAATTACGTGCAAGCTGTTTAGCGGCTTCCAATCCATGAAAATGCTCCATTAGAAATACACCAAAGTCGCTACAGGTGATAATCAGCGAGGCTTTCAACTCACTGCGAAGAAAGGGTCGCCATAAAAACCGATTCCAGGTGTCATTTCCCAAGTCAGGCACTTCTCCTAGCATACTTTCCAGTTCCGTATTATCTTTGAGCCAGTCATACAGCGTAGGGATTTTGCCATCCAGATCTTCCCTGCAATGTTCGATAGCCACATCCCGCACCAATACCTTTTTATGATCTGAGTTTTCAATAAAGTTTCCCAATAGCTCTGTAGCCAGTTCTACCCCAAATAAATTGTGTATCAGTAACCTATGTTTATTATGATAGAAAAAATATTTGGAAGAATCCATAAAGCTATGGATCTTCTCATAATCTCCCGGTTGCCCTCCAAACTTTCGTTGTGACAATAAACAATGATCCCAGATATTCATGTATATAAATAGCAATAACTCAGAAATAGTAACAATAGAGTCCTTTTCAAAATAATATCTTTCTGAATATAAAAAGCCCTACCTTTGCAAACTTATTCAGTATTTATTAGAATACTTGTTTGATAGATGACATCAAACAATGATTTATCTGTCTGACAAGCATTTCGTTTATTTGTTTTTTCTATCCTATGAATTATATATCCGCCGAAAATATAGGCAAGTCGTTTAGTGACCGCTGGTTGTTTCGTAACATTTCTTTTGGTGTCAGCAGGGGCGAAAAGGTAGCCATCGTTGGGCCAAATGGTATTGGCAAAAGTACACTTTTGAATATCCTGGCAGGTACACTGCCTGCTGATGAAGGTAAGGTTAGTACCCGCAAAGAAATATCCATTGGCTTCTTATCTCAAAATCCTGATTTTGAGCAGGACCTAAGTATTATGGATACCTTGTTTTCCACTGGTCATCCTGCACTCTCTGCTATTAAGTTGTATGAACAGGCCATGGAGCATCCGGAAAATTCAGACCTGATGGACAAAGCCATTACACAAATGGATGCAACCAAAGCGTGGGAGTATGAATCAGAAGTAAAACAGATTTTAGGTAAACTGGATATTCATGATCTGGAGAAAAAGATTAGCCAGCTATCCGGAGGACAACGTAAACGGGTAGCACTAGCAAGAGTATTGATTGAGCATCCCGATCTGCTGATTATGGACGAACCTACCAACCACCTGGATCTGGGTGCAATTGAATGGCTGGAACATCATTTGTCTTCACAAAACATAACATTGATCCTGATTACACACGACCGGTATTTCCTGGATGCGGTAACCAATACCATTGTTGAAATAGATCGGGGACAATTATACCGTTATCAGGGCAATTATGGGTATTTTTTGGAAAAGAAAGCGGAACGGGAAGCACAACAAACAGCAGAAACGGAAAAAGCCCGCAATCTGCTTCGTAAGGAACTGGAATGGATGCGTCGTATGCCGAAAGCCCGTGGAACAAAAGCCAAATATCGGATTGATGCATTTTATGAGCTAAAAGAAAAAGCAGCTGGAACCAAAGCCAATGCCCAACTGGAATTAAGCGTAAAAACAACCCGGCTTGGTAATAAGATCATTGAACTGGACCATGTATACAAGTCATTTGGCGCTCAGAAAATGGTGGACGACTTTACCTACGTATTCAAAAAACAGGATCGGATAGGGATTGTCGGTAAAAATGGCATTGGAAAAACTACCTTTCTAAATCTGCTGACAGGCAATCTGCAACCTGACAAAGGAACTGTAGATAAAGGAGATACTACTCAAATCGGTTATTACACTCAGCAGGAATTGGTTTACAAAGACAACCAGCGGGTTATTGAACTGGTGCAGGAAATAGCAGAGGTAGTAACACTTGCCAATGGACAAACACTAACAGCCTCTCAGTTTTTGAATCTGTTTCTTTTCCCGCCTGCCAAGCAATGGGATCTGGTAGCAAAACTTAGTGGGGGTGAAAAACGTCGGTTACAGTTGCTTCGTGTACTCATCAAAAATCCAAACTTCCTGATTCTTGATGAGCCTACCAACGACCTGGATCTTACTACGCTAAACGTGTTGGAAGATTTTCTCGAAAACTTTGGTGGTTGTTTACTATTGGTATCACACGACCGTTACTTCATGGACCGTCTGGTAGATCACTTGTTTGTATTTGAAGGCGAAGGCAAAATTCGCGATTTCCCTGGTAACTATACCGATTACCGCGAGTGGCTGGAGGACAAGGACGAGCAGGAAAAAGTTCAGGCTCAGAAAGCAAATAAACCAGAGCCGGTGGTACAGACTTCTACTCCTACCCAGGAAGCAGCCAAGCGAAAGCTGTCCTTCAAAGAGCAGAAGGAATATGAGACACTGGAAAAAGAGATTGAAGAACTGGAAGAGAAAAAGTCTAAACTAGTTGCCAAGCTAAATACAGGTAGTCCCAACCATGAAGAAATAACAGGCTGGGCCAAAGAAATTGAAACAATCGAACGTACGCTGGGAACCAAGACAGACCGTTGGCTGGAACTGGCAGAATATATTTAATATACACAACAGGCTCTGACTATTCAGAGCCTGTTGTGTTTGTAATTTAGTTGAGTCAATACTAGTTCGCACTTTCAATCTTGATTGTAATAGTATTACGACCATGTACACCTTCTTTCATTTTTTCCTGAGTACAATTCTGGACAGCGATGAGACTTGTAGCTACAGGTATCTCTTTCCGGATAATCCGTTCATAGGCATCTCTCTGAATAACCTTAAAGGTTATAACATCCTCATTTACACCTGCTACAGTTGTAAACCCACAATACCTGGCACCTTCACGAAGTTCTAGAGGAACTTTAAGACTTTCACCTTTCTGTAACGTTTTCTTGTTTAATTGTTCTGGAGTGTTATGCCCATCTGGAAAATCATATTCATCAAAAGTAACCTTCTGGATACTGATAGGAAACTCCAGATTATTTGTTAATTCGAACTGGGTTTTATATGTACTTGCCATAAATGTATTTATTGTTTTTTTCTGCCTACTCTATTTATATAAAGGTTTTTCGGCATTCACCTTTGAGGAATCTGTTAACCAACGTTAACAAGTGTAATTAGTAAGAGTAACATGTACCTGTCCATGATAACCTTCAGGTTGATTGTCCTCTGCATTTTCAAAAGCTCTAACACCTGTTAACAATGGTACAGATCTATCTGTGATCTTTTCAAATGCATCTCTTTGCACAACATTGAATTCAGCATAACTGTTATCACTAAAAATCAGCTTCACATAAAAAGGACATCCGGTAGCTCCATTCCGTAATTCCAGGCTCATCATCTTGCTCTCATTTGGTTTAATAGGAACCAAAGATTCTAGTTGGGAAGGATTAAGTTCTTCCGGATAATCATAACGTGACCAGTTCGTAACGTTGATAGCAACAATTGTCTTGAGAGGATCATTGTTTACTAATTCGAATTCTGTTCTTTTGGTACCCATAAATTTAGTGTTGTAGTTAAAAGTTCTTCCTACTCTTTTCAGGCTTTTCGGAACACACCTCCTACTTTGTATTCTGTGCAGGCCAGCTCATTTTTAAAGTGGTTTCGCTCCACCTTTCTCAAATGCATTTGATATAACAAAGGTCAGTAGAAACGACAGAGCCTTTAAGCGCAAAAACTCCTGTTTTATCAAACGGGGGAAATGACGGATTCACATAGGGGTTTTCCCGTGTTTTTCAATAGGTTAGCATGAATGTGTTTGGATATTGTAGCCGTTGCAGATAACTTGAGCCAATAACAAACCCATTTATTTAATCATTTTATCTCATGGAAGATTGCTCAATTACTCGTCCTCAGGCAGAACAAAAAATTAGAAACTGGCAGCAATGTTATTCTTCTGGATTAGTTAACCACTTTACTAAAAACAATGGATTACAGTTTGAAAGACTGTGTTCACTTGAGCTTACTGCTCGCGATCTTGATCAAGCTTTTCCTGACAAGGTCCAAGCGAATGATTTCATAGACTTTAACATAATGATGGGACTTGATTCCATAGAATCTAATCCTGAGTATTTCACATTTAAGCCAATTCTTCAAACTAGCTGTGAACCTGATAAACCATTTGAGTTTCAATACATAGAGCCTCCATCTGTAACTCTAACTATCGCCAAAATTTCTTATGAACTTTTCGACTGGTTATCCAAAAACTGGAGAGAAATGGAGTCTGAGACGATTACTGATGTATTTGGGGCAAAACTGGAAGATAATTCGATGGCAAAGATAGGCTCTTTGAAGCGACTGGTCAGAAAACGACTGTTGGGATACCATTTCACAAAAAATATCAATCCAGTATTCTGGCAGGTGATAAACGACAACAGAGGCCACATCCAAAAAATAATCTTCCACTTAGGTGCGGACATGAATAAGGAAAGGCATTCTGACATGTTTACATTCTCTCCTATCTTTGAATTAGTTCTCAATACAAATCGCCTGGATGAGACAAAACTAATTCTTAGTATTCATAAACTTGGATTAAGAAGTATCAAACAGGAAGATGGGTCAATCAGCATTTTTTATGAATACACATCCCCTTGTCCATCAAGCTGCCCAACGTAGAAAATCCAAATGGAGAACTTTGTGTTTCTTGAGATAACAAGATGGATAGTCCATCTTCTTATCTTAGCCTGTATACTTATCGCTATTCTCAGATTCCGAACCTTACGATTTGAGCAAAAAATAGTATTCTATCTTCTTATTATAACCTTACCTGTCGAATTGGTTTCAGTATGGTTATGGAAAATACACATAAATAATAATTTCATTTTCCATTTTTATACTATTGCAGAATTCCTACTATTGGCTACTATTTACCGAAAACATATAAATACATTGATAAAATCTGTTTATGTGCTTGCGGTAATGATTGCATTTGCCTTATTTGCTATCATCAACACTGTTTTTTTTCAAAGCCTGAAACAATTTAATTCACATACCATATTTGTTGAATGCATTTTATTAATTGTACTGGCTATTCTCTATTTTTATAAAGAGCTGCGTGATCTGGAAAACCGACATCTGGAGCGTGTGCCTATGTTCTGGATTAATGCATCTGTACTTACCTATTTTTCAGGCTCTTTGGTTTTATTTTATGTGGCTAATGATTTGATATCAGAGTCAATGAAAACAAAAGGGGTAATCTGGGGTACACATGCTTTGTTTAATATTGTGCACTATATCCTGTATGCAATAGCACTTTTAATCAGGAATCAGGAGAAAACACGCACGTCAAAAAGCTAAACAGATATTGCTTCAACCACAAAAAATTGTATTAGGATTCATTAGAAGCGTTTCAACTGCTATAATTTCTATCTATAGGCATCGCATGTCTGCATTTATTTTTTAAAATTGAGATGGAGCAAAATGGTATTGGTTTATCAGAAATTCTGTTAGCAAGCATGATAGGGCTTTTTGCTCTTGCCATGGGTATTGTCTTAATATTTGTGATTCACCAACGCAGAATGGTTGCCAAGGATTTACAGCAAAAGCAACTAGAGCATCATTATCAGAAACAATTATTAAAGGCTACTATTGAAAGTCAGGAAAAAGAACGAAATCGTATTGCTCATGATCTCCATGATGAAATTGGTGTACTACTTACGACATCCCGACTATATTTCAACCAACTCAGTTATGTCAAAGCGGAAGAACACCTGCAACAGGTAAGCAACAAGATGAATGGCTTATTTGATGAAATGATGTTTAATATCAGGCGTATTTCACATGATTTGCGTCCTGTTATTCTGGAAAACCTAGGTTTGATAGAAGCAGTTGAGAGCCTTTCAGAAAAATTAAATGAAGCAGGAATACAATTTCAGTTTACCCATCAAATCACTATTGAACTAAGTAAAGAGGCTGAACTTATTCTCTATCGGATTATACAGGAACTAATCGGCAACACATTAAAGCATGCCAAAGCATCTCATATTTTTCTGCACATCAAAGACCAGCAACATCAACTGTATCTTACATATAAAGATGATGGCATTGGTTTTGAACCAGATAACACCAACAGTGGATTGGGAATGAAAAGCATTGAAAGCCGTCTGAATTTGTTGGATGGAAAAATGAAAATAATTAAGCCAGAAAAAGGTATTCATCTTCTTATGGAAATGGATATTCACAAATTTATATCCCATGAATTATGATTAATGTAGGCATTGCAGATGACCATAGTCTATTTCGTGAAGGCATTCGCATGATTATAGACAGTATGGAGGGTGTGCAATTGACACTGGAAGCTGAAAGTGGAAAAGATCTCATCAACCAGCTAAAAATTACGACTGCTGACGTTATTTTATTGGATATAGAGATGAAAGATATGAATGGTATTGAAACACTTAAAACCGTTTCGATGCAGAATCCCAAACCCAAGATCATTGTGCTCTCCATGCATACAGAACCTCGTATGATTAGCTACATGATGGAACAAGATGCCAATGGCTATCTTCCCAAGGACGTAAAACGAGATGAACTGGAACTAGCGATACGAACTGTGTATGAGAAAGGAATGTATTTAAATGAAATGGTATCCAAATCATTGCTTGCCGGACTAAAAAACAAGAACAGAAAGTCCATGCCATCAATGCAGTTAAGCTCACGGGAAAAGGAAATTCTGGAATTGATTTGTCAGGAATATACCATGCAGGAAATCGGAGAAAAGCTTTTCATCAGTGAACGGACAGTAGAGGGACACAGAAAAAATATATGCTTAAAACTGGATGTAAAAAACACAGCTGGACTCGTAAGAAAAGCAGTAATCCTGAATCTGGTAGATATTTCTCTTACATGATGAAACTTAATTCCTTAAAACAGAAGCTCTATTCAGATCTAGGATTGAATAATTCTCAAAAAGGCTAACCATATTCTAGCTTACAGATTCATTAACCACCTCACTAAAACGTTTTGTACTACTATGAAAAAATCTGCTTGCGTAACATTGTTTCTTTTTCTCTGGATAAGTATTTTCAGCATGGCAACAACCTGGGAAGAACCCTGGCAGGATCAGATTATGCGGGAAGCAGATAATTTTGTACTTGGTAAGGTATTATCAATAGACTCAGAAAAAGGAATGGCCATTCAAATAGTAAAGAACCTGGCAGGTAATAGACTACCAGAGCAGGTTCAAATTACTCATTATTACCTGCTTCGTTATTGTAGTCGGTCCGCTCATGATGACCATGAACTTGATTGGAGTAAGGTGGATAGCTGTTATTTTTTTCTAAAAAAAGATGAAAAAGGAAATATGGGTATCTCAACTCCCACATCTGGGTACGCACTTGTAAAAGATGGTTATGTGTATGCAACCTATCGCCATAGTTTTATCAAAGTACCAATATCTCCCGATATATACGAAGGTACAACAATCGCTCTATTTCGTCATGCACATGGACTAACCTATGATCAAACATATATTAAAAACTTCATAAACGAATCTCTCCATTTGCCACCTGCTAGTTTCGAAAAAAAAGATCTGGCAACAGCTTCACTTCAACATATAGCTCTGGAATGCATCTTTCATCTTCAATTGACAGATTACAACGATCAGATCCTTCCCTTTCTACATAATTCAAAAAACCCTCATAACCAGATTTCCGCAGCCAGAGCCTTAACATGGTATCATTCGCAACCCACACAGGAAGCCCTGATTGGAATGATAGAAAATAAGAAAAATGATACTTTTATCAAGGTCACCTGTATATGGGCTTTGGCAGCATCTAAGCCGATAGCCTACAAAGAAACTCTGCTGAAATTAGCAAAAAAAGCACCCGAAGGCCCAATGAGCCTAGGTACTGACCTATCAGACCCACGTGGGTGTACAATTATTCCTTCTGTAAGAGGAGCACTAGAAAAAGTTATTGAACAACTCTAAATAATAAAATCAAGCAGATTAATACTATCCATCAGGCCATAGATACTCGAACAGATATAACTCTTTCTCATTGAATCCTTCAACTCAAAAATCAGGATGTTACCACTCTGTTAGCACCTGCTTTATCAGAAGTATAGCAGCAATGATAAGTACTCCCAAAATGCAACTTGATAAATAGCGAAAAACAGGATCACTAGAAGAAGTAAAAAGAAAATATATGAAAGATAGTAGTAATATCACTACCCCTACTTGTAAAACCACGACAAACATTTTCAGAAATTCACGTAATGTACTTCTCCACTCAACCAGAGAATAAATACAAGCGGTAAAAAACATAGAACAGCACTTCCGAATAAAAAGCGGGTTTCCGGATTAGTCAAACTTATCCTATGCGAACCAACTCCAGGTAAAACAAGAAGCAAAAAGGCTAATACTAGCAAACTTATGCGATATATCTTTGACAGAAATATATAGTCCATATATAAGAATTTATTTCGGGCTACTTTATATTATTTGTAAACAACCTTGTACTGTACAACACCTTTACTTTGTAGCTCAACGGATTGCAGGGTTGTACACACCAATGCTCTTCCTTTGTCTAAAGGAAGGTGGATCTGCTCTATCATGGATGTATTTCTCCAACTTAGTAGTAACTCATAACTTGCTCAGGTTCTGTTTGTAGCATTGAACAAAGGTAAATGGAACAACAATACAATATATCAGCTACAGGATCTACTCGACAAACAACTCCTAATAAACTACTACACAGCTATAAACTCGCACGAAAAAATATTTTATTAAATATTAGTCAACATTATAAACTTATTTAAAAATTTATCTGTTCATAACAAACCACTAAAGTAACAAAAAACCACTCTAAACTTTGTTCGGATATATGGCAAGATATCATACTAATACAACTGCTATTCGCAAATACAAATCTGAATATTACCGCCTGATGGCAGAAGAAGCCCGTCTGAACCTGGAATTATTTCGGATGGCACACCGCATCAAAGCTATTCAAGAAGATGAAGAACAATCACTTGCCAATCAAACCCTTCTGATGACTTTACTGGCACATGCCACTGAGCAAAAAGCGAAACTGGAAGTACAAGCTGCCTCGAAGGAACGCAACAAGCAACTCAAAAAAGCGGAAAAAGAGTATAAAGAAGTCAATGCGAAATACAAACGCAATGAGTATCACCTAGCTGTCTTAGAAAAGAAAAAAGACAAGGATAATGCTACTAAGTATGTATTGAAAGAGCTGAAGAGGGATCAGGTTCGCATTCGAATTAAAACAGCCTACGATATCTGGAAAAGACTCGAGCAGGAAGAGCAATATGAGTGTATGGATTTTGAACTATTCAAGGCATTACACTTTGTGAAGAAAATACAGGCAGAGAAGAAAATAGTTTCAATAGAACCAACACAATCACAAGTTCCTGTATTAGCAACCCCTAGTACAAGTGTAACTCCATTACCACGAGCAAATTCATGTCTTTCCTCATCTCAAAACCAAACCACAACGCATTCGTATAAAAAGATTCTTTTTCAGAACGATAGTTACTCAAGAACTTCTATTAAAAGTTATAACTCAGTAAAGCTGTTAAGTAATCTGTTATCACTAACATAGTATCTTTGTCTGAATAGCATATAACAGGTGCCGTTTAACTTAATCACATATACCTTCTGATTTTTATAAGTTGAGGTATCTATGTGATTGGCTTTATTTCTAAAAGTGTACTTACCAGTAAGATTAATAGTGTCAGTATAAAAAACACCCTTCTCCAGGTTGAGTCGCAGCTTGACAGGGCTATACGTTTTCCTATTTCTTTTTGATTCTCCAATAAGATGTTCAGTGAGGATCAAAGAAAATATTTTCTCCTGTTCTACAATCTTTAAGCTGATGTGATAACTTGTCTTTGATACAACATTGGATTCAGAAGTGGTATTGATATATTCAATATATTGAGAACGTATATACAAGCTATTGTATAACATACCATTACAAATCTGATAGATACCTGTCTTTCTGCAATGGATACCACTTCCTGCCCTTATTCGGTATTCCAGCTTCAGAAAATGATTATTCACAATAGAACTGGTACATATCTCAGCCACTCCTGTTATAGTTATAGCAGATTGCTTATTTCCTTTTAGGGAAATAATAACATTATCATTTGTTGGATCATGTTGAACAGACAGTGAATACAAAGACTCGTCTTTTAAATCTTTTACCGAAAAAAACTTCTCCGGAACAAGTGTAGACTCATTAATACACAACAAAAAGAATAATTGATATAGGATAAGCATCATTGTGCAGTAAGAATTCGGATTTTATTATAGGAACGACAGAATTACAATCAGAATGTATGCCTGATCCAGTCAGTTTATTTTGCTGCCAGAAATTTCACCTCTGATAGAATTTAAGTAAATTACCCGACAGTTACATTATATTACTCCTCTCAAAAGAATCGGCTACATTCTTTGTATATCTTACTAACTCATTATGAGAGGTTTTTTCTTTCTGATACTTCTGACTCTGGCATCCTGTACCACATTATTGAAGAGAAAACATATAATCTTACCATTACTTCTGATGTTCAGAACAGTAAAGCTGTTGTTAACCAGACTACCTATAATTTGCCTGCCATAGTCAAGGTAAAAAGGTCCAAAGAAGATTTACCTATCAAGCTGATAACTGATTCCACAACAGCTTTATATACACTCAAATCGTCTCTCAACCCACATTTTATCTACGGAAATCTAGTATGGACCTATATTGCTCCGGCAGCCTATCTCATTGACCTTACTAACCCTAAACGATTTTACTATGGCAATCATGTCTATTTAAGGATCAAAGACTCAACAACAACCATTGAATCTGGCCCAGTGAAAAGCTGGAAGAATTACTTTGCGAAAGACTACTCCATACCTAAAGGCCACATAGATCTAACATTTTCCACACCCTATATAAACAGCTTTTCATTAAAACCTGCTCAGGAAAAACGTCAATCAAATACAGGTTTCTGGGGTGCGGCTATTGGCATTAACTATTATTACCAGACAAACAGATATCTGCGACTAACTGCCAATGCTGCTGCAGACTTTTTTTTACCTATACCCGCAGCTGTAGATCTTAGTGGAGAATATCAACTTATCACCTCTACCTATCTGAGCCTGACAAACAATTATTGTAAGAAACGTTTTGTGTATGGGTATGGTCTCAACTTTTCCAGAAATACCTGGGACTTTCGCTACTATGATCGGTTTTCACCTCCACCTCCTACCCGTGATCCGGTAAAGAAAACAAGTCATTCACTGGGAGTTACTCTAAATGGATATCATATGTTTTCCAAGTACCTCTTTGCCGGACTTATTTACCGCCCTACACTTTTGAGATTTGATACAAAGCCTCAGCTGGCTTACGAACATCTGATTAGTGTTGAAATAGGATGCCAATTATCGCTCAGAAAGTCAAAGTAACAGAATGGAGGTTACTACTAATATGAAAGTACAATTAAGTAGTATTAGCAAAATATATAACAGGTAGTATAACCCATGTCCGAGAACTACACCAAAGGAGCTACACTTTTGCGGATAAGTTACATCACAGCATTATCTCCACTTATTACAGGCAGTAGTATTTTTCTTTATTGGTTTTATAAACGGACTTACTTTGCAGAATCAGTTGAGATAGAAATCATTGCATTCTTTACAATTCTAGCTTATTTCCTCTTTAGTTTGGCAACACTGATTCTATGCATCATATTCATTTTCAAATACAAGTCCAGATGGACAAAGACACTACAACCTTTAGCGATTATAGTTATCACCTTTTTCACTATAGAGATATATGATAATTTATATCGGGCATTAGAAGAAAAAGCATTTGTTCAGATCATAAATGATAGTAATTTAACAATCTCCCGCATCTGGTCAGATAGTTTTGAATTAGATAATTTGTCGAAAAGAGGGAATACCTTTGTCATTTCGTTTTACCCAATATACACCTATGACTGGGATCACCCGTTATCCATTGGTGAAAATTATATGTTACATCCTGTCTACATTACTCTGTCAGGAAGGGATGGTAAAGAAAAAAACTATCTTCTTCCAAGCTATTACAAAGGTAGTTGTGCGAACTTGAAGATATCGGATGTGTTAAATAACAAGTAGTCACAATTAACAGTAACCCGCAAGCCTATCTAATTAGCATGGAGTTTGGCAATCAGCAACCTAAACATGGCTCTCATTGTACCAACGCAGCAAACACTCAATGTGGGTAGAGCAAGAATAAAAATACTTTCTCCCCTTTTGTCCTTCTGCAAGAATCTTGTGACAAGACCGGCGGCCTTTCCGATCAGAGAGCATTTTTTTTCTCTAAAACCAAACATGGCTCTATTTGTCAAGAGATTCTTTCAGAAGGACAATAAAGGAAAGATGCTACTTCCAGAAAAATAGAAAACGTATAAAACAAAGCAAGATTACACTATACTCCTCTGTTCATGATCTTTTCTGCCAGAGCCGGACTCAATCTGTTTATCAGTTTGAGCAGTTTAACCTTTCCAATACTTATTTCAAAGTGATCTTTGCCGAATGCCCGAATAAATTCATTTACTAACTTTTCAGGCGAAATCTTGCCTTTGCCCCGCCCTTTGGTCATTTCGGTATCCACCAGAGGTGGAATGATTTCAAAGATCCGGATTTTATCAGATTGATCACGTAAAGCTTTTGAGAAAATATGTATTCCTGCTTTTGTAGCGCAATATACCGGCGCCTGCATTTTTGGTACAATACCCAAACCTGAAGATACATTTACCAGAGCTGCATTTGGTTGAAGTTGTAAAATCGGCCATAACAAAGCAGTTAGTTTCAAGGGAGCAAGCAGGTTAACCTCTACTTCATATTCAATCTTATTGATCAGATGTAGCTCTTGTTCAAAATCATAATTGTACTGAATTCCTGCATTGTTGATCAGAATATTTGTATCAGTATGCTTCTGTTCTACAAATGTTACCAGTCTATCCAGATCAGTAGTTTGAGATACATCGCATTCAAAAGGGATAATCTGATTGCTCATAGAAGCAAGTTCATTCAGCCGGTCACGATTTCGACCAACTGCAATGATTTGATTATCCAGTTCCAGAAACTTCAGAGTTAGAGCCTTTCCAATACCACTGGTAGCTCCTGTAATAAGAATTTTATTGCCTGTAAGCTGCATATAGTTATTTGCCTGTTTATACAAAGCTCCTATATGTATCAGGCTTGTGCATTTACATATGTAAAGGAATTATTTCTTTGCCCGAATACGGCTTAGCTGAGTAGGGGTAATTCCCAGATAGGAAGCAATATGGTATTGTGGTATCTGATTTTCAAGATCCGGATATTCCTGTTGAAAGCGTTTATACCGTTCATCGGCCTGTAATAATACCAAGTCTATCTCCCGCTTTTCTTTATATACATAAAAATATTCTGCCATCTTACGGGCAAATGTCTCTATTGTTCTGTGATGTTCAAACAGAGTTGTTACCTCATTATAGTTTGCCACCAGTATACTGCAGTCTGTCAATGCCTGCAGATTAATCTGATTAGAGACTTGCATAACCAGAGAGGCATAGGCACCTATAAATTCATTATCAGTAAAAAAGGTCTTGTTGTACTCCTGCCCTTCTGTGTTACGATAAAACGCCCGAACCACACCTTTTGTCAGAAATCCAATCTGATATTCTTGTCGCCCTGCTTCCGCAAAATACTCTCCACGTTTCAGTATACTTTCAGTAAACAGTTGGCTGAAAGCAATCCAGTCAGTAGCATCCAGCTTAACAATCTGATCGACATACTTTTGCAAAGCTTCTAACACAATAAAATGGGATTAAGAGAAAACAAACAAGTTGTGGTTACCAAAACGATGCTGATCTGAAAAAGTCGTGAGGAGCCTGACCTGTAAACAAACGAAAGCTTTTAATAAAGTGTGACTGATCAAAATAACCTGCGTCATAAGCGGCTTCGGTAAGGCTTTGAGCCGATGAATAGGTCGTAATAAAATTACGTAGCCGAACAATAGAGGCAAATTGCTTAGGAGAGGTACCTACCACACGTCGAAACCGTTTCTCAAAAGGATCACGGCTTAATGGCACATCCTGTACAAGTTCTTTGATGCGTATATTTCCTTGAGCCAGCCGGATCTTTTGCAATGAATTAAGGATAAGCAGATCTGGCTCACGAACCTTTAATTCACCCATCAGAAATTGTTCTACAACTCGTATACGTTGTATAGTATTCTGTACTTCTGCCAGTTGTGCTTCAATATCTCTCACCTTCCAGGCAGGTATCAGGTTATCTAGTGATGTACTGATGCCTGCTAGTTCAAACAAAGGATCTTTGAAAAAAGCAGATGCTCCATATTCATTAAAGATTACCAGCAGATTGGTCGTCTGTGGCGTATAGTGCATTGTACGCGAAGCCGTCCGAATACCTGTAATAACAGAGGAAGGTAAAACAATACTCTCACTTTCTTCTCTGGTTTTTACCAATCCCTTACAACGGAATGCCAGTACAATAGAAGTATCAGGTAGTATCCTATTCTCCTGCATATGCTCACTCTCAATAAGTACAAACTGCTTAATGAAAGGCTTTAAGGCTTCTCTTGGGAAGTATCGTTGAATATGCATAACTCAGATCAAAAAGTAAGATTGGAGTTGGTATAGCAAACAATTCAGAGGTCTACATATGTCCAACAGAAAACTCCGCAGATCCGTTCTATGTCTGAACAGCTTGAAAAGCCTGAACTTTCTCTACAAATTGCTTGAATATACCACTTACTTGTTCCCATTCCCGTTGCTGAATCAATTCTTTTGGAAAAAGTTGTCCTCCCATACCCAGACCTTTTGCTCCAGCTTTCAGAAATGTAATACAGTTCTCAAGATTAACGCCTCCTGTAGGCATTAGTTTGATCTGATTCAGAGGCGCCAGGACTTCTTTAATGAATTCTGGCCCTAACCGGGAAGCTGGAAACACTTTTACCATACTAGCCCCCCACTTCCATGCCTGATAAATTTCAGTAGGCGTATAGGCTCCCGGAAAGATAGGTACACCTTTGGCAACGCAGCTTTTAATTACGTCTTCATCCAGAATAGGTGTCACAATAAACTGTGCTCCTGCATGTAATGCCTTGTCCAGATCATCCAGAGTGCATACTGTACCCGCTCCGATATTCAACCGGGTTCCATATTTCTGACACAGAAAAGCAATTGTAGACTCAGCACCTTCTGAGTTCATGGTTATCTCCAGATTGGTAAGGCCAGACTCTGCATAGTAAAAAGCCAGGCCATCCATGGTTTCAGTGGGAAAATTACGCAAAATGCCTACAATAGGCATCTGATAAAATAAATCCCAGGAAAATGTATTGTTCATACTATAAGATCTATAATATAATCATTTACTTACGTTTCTCAGAAAGTATCTTCATGGCGGCATTATGTCCGGGTATACCACTAACAGCACCACCTCTGCGAGCACCTGAGCCACACAGATAAATACGTTCGTGATTTGTTTCTACCCCCCAGGTCTGGTTTTCGTCTGCGTTCTCTGCAAAGAACCAACTCAAGGCATTGTGAAAAATATTGCCTTGTGGCATTCCCAGTTCCCGCTCCAGATCCAGTGCACTTTTAGCCTCTATACAAGGCTTTCCATACATATCTTCTGCAATACAAGCTTCCAATGGTTCTTCCAGGTATTCGTTAATTCCAGCAATATAACTTGCTATCACCTGTTTTTTGGTAGCAATGTTTCGGTCTGTAAACAACCGATAGGGTAAATCAAGTCCAAACAAGGTCAGGGTATGGAAACCTATCCGGGTCATTTCAGGCGACATAACGGTACTATCTGTCAATGTATGACAGTATACTTCACCAGGCAATACCTGTGGTAGCTTTCCAGCCATTGCCTCCCGATAAGACTGCGCCATCTGACTGTATGACTGATTGATATGAAACGTTCCGGCAAACGCATCTTCAGCAGAGATGTTTGGCTGCTTTAAGTCAGGCAACCTTTTCAGCAAAAAATTGATCTTAAAAGCTGTACCTTCATCTTCCGGATCAGGAGTATAGGAATCTCCCATCCAGTCAGCTAGTTGTTGGGGTGCAGCATTAATTAATACATAAGAAGCTTTTATTTCCTGTGCCACATTATTCTGTGTAAATGCAACAGTATGGTATGCACTGCCTTTTCTGATATCTGTTACATTAGCACTTGCCAGCATATTGACACCGTATTGGTTTGCGCAGGATATCAATGCCTGTACTACATTACCCATTCCACCCAAAGGTACACGCCACTCGCCGGTTTTATTTCCTATTACGTGGTACAGATAGGTACGATTTTGAAGCAATGATTCATCATGTGCCTGTGTAAAAGCGCCAATTTTCGCATCCGTCAGCAATACTCCCCTTAAAATATCGTGCTGCACATGTGATTCGATCAACTCCCCTATTGGCTTTTCTATCAGCCATTTCCATGCAGATTGTTCATCTGCTGTGGTAAATCTTCTTTCCCACTCCTGTCGGCTTTGCAAGGGTTGTAAAAATGAATCCCAGATTTTCTCGGCCATCAGGTGATTAACTCCCTGAATCTTCTGATATCCCTTATAGTCTCCTGGATGTAAAGACTCTATCTGTTGTTGTGTCAGTTCTTCATTCTCGTTGCTGATCAATAACCCATTGTACCTTCCATTCTCATTAAAAGGTGTATAGGAAGCAATCTTACGCCTTCTTAACAAAAGACGCAGGTTCAGATCTTTGACAATCTTTTCAGGAAACAAACTTACCAGATAAGAATAGCGGGACAGACGGGCATCGTAATCAGGAAATATTTGTTGAGAGGTGGTGGCTCCTCCGATATAGTCATTTTTCTCTATAATCAACACTTTTTTACCGGCTTTAGCCAGATAGCAGGCTGATACCAAGCCGTTATGACCTCCTCCTACAATCACTACATCGTAACTCGTTTTTAATACAAACATAAAAAGTAAAATGATCGGCCTAAAAATAGAGGAAATGATGCGATTTGTAAAAGTATCTTAGTGGAGATTTTATTTTTCTATCTTTGGCCAGGGTCTATACAAAAGGGGAAAACAGAGAGAGATCTGGAGATCATCTTATTAATTCATTACTATGACAAAAACAATTCTAAGCCTTCTGTTTATCCTTTTCCTTTGTATTACACAAGTGCAAGCGGGCTGGTATGAATGTTATACTTACAAAGGAAGCATTGGTAAATATCCCATTACACTTTCCATACAAGTACGGGATGGTTTTTTTGGGGAGAAAGACAAAAAAGATTTTAATCTGATTGGCGTCTATAAGTACGATGCGTATAACACCCCCATACGACTGGAAGGAAAGCTCAACAGGCAGACCAAAAAGGTAGTATTGTATGAGGCAAACGACCAAAAACAAAGAATTACGTTTGAATTTGAGTTTTCTGAGAAGAGGAGTACAGGAGTATGGAAAAATCTTTCCACTCAAAAGACCTTCCCATTACACCTCAACTATGTGTCAAAGTTGATAGAACTCACCCCTGAATCTGCCATTGTCAATAATGAAGTTCTCCAGACAAATTCGCTGGAAAATTATTATTTCATAGGCATTTACTCCAAAAAACCAGGGGAAGACAGAGTCCATATGGACAAGCTTAAGATCATTAACAAGAAAGATAATACTCTCTTCCAGGTCATTGATCTTTCAGCTGTTGAGACCCAAACCGGAAATGTCAAAACCATTATCTATGACAATGTAGAAGTCTATAATCCCCACAAAAAAGAATTTCTTGTATGGAATGATATTGGCAGAATGGGTGGTTATCTGACAGTCGCATTTAATCCCAAAACACAGAAATTCAAACTAGATCCTGAGCCACAGATCGATGGACCAGAATAACAACTCTCTTGAGAAAAGCAATTTTCTATGGACAAAAAAGCAAAGAACTTTCTCTTTAAAACCTATTGGAAAAACGGATGGGTCAGTCGGGTATATACAGATCCCGACGATTTTGACTATGCCAAATCCAAAGGATTAATGTTTGATCCTCTGACTATTTCACATGACCAGTGCCTAGTACAGATACATGGACTACTTTCTGTGATTTCAATAGACAAAGTAGTCAAAGCATTTCTGAGTAGTTTGTCAACAAGACGTCTGGACTGGCGTTCAGGCATTGCTTCTTATTTTATTGCTCAGCAACTACCACCACACATCTATACAAAGGTTATTTCTGGTCAATCCTATGACAATACAGGAAAAGTAACTCATACAAGTTATACCTGTGGTATCTGTAGAGATTTGAAGTATGGCATAATAGGAGACGAATTTTATAAACATATAGATCTCAATGTGCTCAACTTTGAAAGAATCAAATGGGGAGGTGTGAGACATGGACATCTGGAATACACTTTTTTTGACTTACAACAATTTCAACTGGCAGAAATACCAGAGCCCACAGCAGAAGACATTACCATCTTTCGATCTATGCTGGAGATTATTGAAAGCAGCCAGCCTACAGACTATCCGGGTGCTCTGGAAAAAAAACTAGCCTCTGTTATACCATCCACCAAAGATGAACGAAAAGTTCTCATAGAGATACTGGCGTGTATCGATATTTTAAAACCTGCCTCGTATAACAGACCCAGCAGAGGAAAAGGTGACTGGATTTTTGCAGAATCCTGGAGAGGAGAAGACAAGTATGATAAAGCTTCGCTGGAGAAATATTTTGGAGGGTATATTAGGTAAAATAGGAGGCAATAACTTCTTCAATCATGTATTTTCAAAATGCTGATCTTCTCTCTTCTTGTAGCTTCTTCATTTTTTGCTTGCCAAAAAATGAAGCAAAAAAGGGCACCTTTTCCCGATCCTTCCACCCGCAAGGCCAAAGGCCAACCTCGCGGGAAAAGGATTGCCTACGCACCTACACGACCACACACGATTGAAGTTATCTTTGCTCTCTTTGTAAATTAACTTTTCGTTGGATAACACAGGTTAAGTAAACAGTATCGAACAGAGTTTGGACTAACAACTTTCTAATTAAGCTAAGCCTTCTTTTAAAACATCTAATGCCTCTTGAAAGAAAAAATAGCTTCATCTGAATTCTTCTTTCCCATGTACAAATCCCGGATTATTTCGGCAGCAATCAGGCTAAATGTAATCCCATTGCCACCAAATCCTAAGGCAAAATAGGTTAGCGGCCGTTCGGGGCTTTGGCCTATGTAAGGCAATCCGTCTTTCGTTTCAGTAAAAGTACCAGCCCACTGGTAATCAATCTGATAGCGTATAGAAGGAAACTTCTTTTCAAATGCTCTTTTTAACGCTTCACTTTTACGAGGAATTAAAGCATCCCTGCGTTTCGGATTGTAAAAAGGCTCATCTCTCCCGCCAACCAGAATTCGTTTGTCTACTGTAGTTCGCATATACAGGTAAGGGCGATCAGTCTCCCAGATCAGACAGTTTCCATACCATATCGCTTCATCAGGCATAGGTTCACTGATGATAGCAAAGGTAGAGTTTAGATTTTCAACAGGTTGTTTCAGATACTTTTGTGACTCATAGCCTGCTGCTATAACCAATCGTTTTGCTTCAATGGTACAATCTTCTGTGGTTGTTATTCGTACATGATTGGATGCATAGTGTATATCCTTAACCTCTGTTTTATCATACACTTTGCCTCCCATAGCAACAATCTTCTTTAAAAGAGCATGCGTAAGACGATAGGCATCGACCTCTGCCGCTTTATCGGAAAGTAGACCAGCAGGTGTTGAAAAATGAAATTTGTCAGCAATCTCATCTTTATCAAGCCAGCTAAGTGCAATGCCATGTTTTCGACGAAGTTCATACTCCTCTTTTAATGCAGCTACATGTCGTGTACTGGAAGCATAATAAAAACTTTTACGGTTACGAAAAGTTTTGCCCTCTCCAACTGTAGAAGCAATGTCTCCTACTTTATCAATTGCATCCAGACACAAATGATAACTTCGTACAGCATGTTTCTCTCCAACCATGGGGATCAACTGATACAAAGGTGTGTCGATTTCATACTGCAACAAAGCTGTACTGGCGCATGTACTCCCCATTCCAACATGACGGCGATCTACTAAAGTGACCTCAACTCCAGCCTGAGCCAGATGATATCCTACCAAAGCTCCTGTAATTCCTGCCCCTATAATAAGTACTTCAGTTTTGGTATTGTGTTTCAGACTGTTGTAAGACTTTATAAATCCATCTTTTATAAGCCAAAAAGGTGTTTCGCTACGTAAATCCATATATAGTTAAGAGGTACAATTATTTTCTCTTAACTAGTATTTATCCTATACTGTTTGCAAAAGTTAAAATCTTTTATGTTAGTAAGTCCTATAGAAAATGGCTGGAAGATAATTTATCAGCGAGCACATGGCCTTCTGGCAGCTCAAATCGCATCTCATTGGAAATTCTCAGAACCACCACTTTACTGGACTGAAACACTGGTTGCGATTGCAGAGCATGACGATGGACTGGCCGAATCATTTACCAGTGAAAATCTCACTGAGGCTGGTGCACCCAAGCATTTTCAGTTGATGGAATTTAGTGTGGAACAGTACCAAAATGTTATGGAGATTTCAGCCTCCAAGAGCCGCTGGAATGCATTACTAACGTCTATGCATCTGGAATTTCTGTATACATCCAAACGCCATACCAATCCGCAACTGGATCAGTTCCTGCAACAGCAGGAAACTCTTCGAAAACAGCTTATAAAAGAACTGAATATTACCAAACAGACTGCCAATAAAAGCTACCGTCTGCTGGAATGGAGTGATGCATTGTCTTTACTTCTATGTATGAGTCAGATTCAACCAGAACAACGTCTGGTTGAAATCAGTACGGGCCCTGATGGAATACACCATCAGCTCTGGCAGGATAAAAAAGGGATGTTACATGTTGACCCCTGGCCCTTTGTCGACCATTCGTTTACCATAGAAGTAGAGTATCGCATCCTTACTCAACTTTCTTTTTCTTCTCTTTCTGCATTTACAACCGCTCTGCAAAAAGCAAAAGTAGAAGTAGATACCTGGACATTCAGCCGATAATTCTATAAGCTTCTTACTTTTTTGAATGGTAAGACCTGACTGTAGCACTCAACCCGTCGATTGGCTACTTCTTCCATTCAAAAAATAGGTTGCGTCTATTCTTGGATAAAAAAAAATCATAAAACATGGTTACCTTTTATATATATCACCATAAACATTTAAAAGCATAACAAGTTGATAAGTTTTTGACTTACAGAAATTTACAACAGGGACTATGCAAGAAAACATTACTATAAAACTATTTACATTTATCCACTTATTATCTTTTACAAACATGGAAGAACAACCAAGTCACCAAATCGTTCCTGTTACTGACGATGGTAAAACTATTGCGATCATAAGCTACTTAACTCTTGTTGGATTCATCATTGCATTGATTATGCACAGTAGTAATAAGACATCACTAGGAGCCTTTCACTTACGTCAGATGTTACTATTAATAATTATAGGTATTGCAGTTGGTTTTGTTGCATGGATACCCATACTAGGACAACTAGTTTGGCTTGTTACCTGTCTTGGCTTATTTGTTTTCTGGATTTTCGGACTAATTTCAGCTATTAATGGTGAAGAAAAACCAATGCCTTTAGTAGGAGCTAAAGCACAGGAAATGTTTGCAACAGTATTTAAGTAATTAACAGTTAGCGAAACCAATTACATACAATAAACCCAGCCTGTTTGGCTGGGTTTATTTTTATAGAATACTCTTTTATTCCAGTACTATGATAAGTATCCATACTGTACAGCCACTTTAATGAGACTGGCTACATTGTGTACATTTAGCTTTGCCAGCAGATTGCTCCGATGTGTCTCCACCGTTTTTTCGCTGATAAATAGCTGCTTAGCAATATCTTTGGTAGTCAATCCTTTTGCAATTAAATCCAGAACCTCCTTTTCTCTTCTGGAGAAACGCACATTATAGATATTTCCTTCCTGTTGCTTCTGTCTGTTCATTCCTTTCAACACAATCTCCATTACCTCTGCACTCTGATACGTGTTGCCTCCAAAAATGGTACGTATAGCCTTAAGCAACTCTTCCCTTCCAGTATTCTTTAATAAATATCCGGAAGCTCCGTTCTTGAACATTTTACGAATAAAACTTTCTTCACTATACATGGAGATTGCCAATACCTTTGTCTTCGGAAATCCTTCTACAATATGCTTACAGATGTCCAATCCGCTCTCTTTACCCATATTGATGTCCAGCAACACTATATCTATAGAGCTTTCCTGTAAGGCACTCCATACCTGAGCCCCATCCTGACAAGACCCAACCACCTCAATATCAGACTCCTGAGAAAGAAAGGAGGCAATCCCCTCTGTGAACATCTTGTGGTCGTCGGCCAATAAAACCTTTATCATGCGAAAATCCTGGAAAACAGTGTAGAAAGCTGGCAAAAATATAATATTTTCACCAAAAAATTTAATCTTTTATTTTCACTTTATGAGGAGGATCGTTCTGCTTATAGGTATAAGTTGTGGAATTTTCCTGTACTGTGTAGCTATTGCACAAACTCCCTATCCTGACCCTGAAAAGAATTACAATCAGGAAGAACTAATCCGATGGCTTCGTGACTTTCAGCAACAAAAAGATACACTTGGGATAGCATTCTGTTATCTGGCCTATGCCAAGAATCAGGAAAAGTGGAATGATCCTGAAGAGTCTCCTGTCTATAGCTACAGCAATAGTATGGAAATGTTTCGTCTCAAAGGCGATTCGCTGAACTACTATGAGGCGATGGGAGCTTTGGGTATTTACTTTATGGACAGGCCCTTGTTTCGTCAGTTTGCCAAAGAATATATAACACAGTCAGTAGCCTACTTCAAGCGCAGCCATATTCCACAGAAAGAAATTGGACATCTGATCAATTTAGCCAATGTGCATGTACAGGAAGGTCTCATTCCTGAAGCCACCCAAATGCTGCAAAGAGCAGATCAATTAAACAACAAGTTAAGAATCCCACTATTTCAGGGAAGAACGGATGCGGCATGGGCTGATTTATATGGTCACATTTTTAATAATGCCAAGGCCCTTGCCTATGCTGATAAAAGTCTCCAGATAGCCCGGCAAGCACATATCGAATGGCTGGAAGCCCTGTCTCTCTATTACAAAGGTCGTTCCTATAAAGATATGGGCCAGTTTACTGAAGCCATCCCTACCCTTATGGAAAGTCTGAAAATAACCGAATCCAATATCACGCTCCTTCAACTACGCAGGGAAGTATACCGAAGTCTGGGATATGCTTACATGGATCTGAAAGACTATGAAAAAAGCACTCAGTATATGCTTAGAATGCAGGAAACAGCTGATTATGCCTATAATTCCAAAATAGAACGAGATATCAATTCGTTTAAAGACTATTTGCTTATTGGCCGTCAGAAAGAACAGCTGGCGAAGGCAGCTCTTGAAAAAAAGCTTACTCAATCAGAATTGGACCGTCTGCAATCCCGGCAGCAATTTTATATCATCATTGTTGTATTGGCGGTATGTCTGACTGGAGCATCCATATACATTGCAGCCAACCAGGTTCACTTAAATCAGTTACGGGATGAGAAAGTCAAGAAGAACCTTCAAATAGAAACTCTTAGTGCATTGATACAAGGTCAGGAAAGCGAACGTTCCCGCATTTCGCAGGAGTTACATGATGGAGTTGGAACGCTTCTCTCCCGTATAAAGATGTGTATAGAACATCCCAATATGTCCAGAGAGAAGGTCGTTCAGATGATTGACGATGCCTGTGGAGAAGTACGTTCCATCTCTGGCAACCTTCAACCCAATACTTTGGAAAAATTCGGTTTGATACGTGCGGTGGAAGATCTGATTATCAAACAAAAAGAAGAATCTCCACAGATTATCTTCCAGCATTTTGGTTCTCCTACCCCTATCACACCCGACAAAAATCTAATGATTTACCGAATCGTTCAGGAACTACTCACCAATGCACTCAAACATGCTGAAGCCTCTGAAATACTATTAGAGATTGTATATCAGAAGGAAGATATACTATGCCTCACAATAGAAGATGATGGGGTAGGATTTGATGAAAAAACCGTCGCTCCGGAAAGAAGTGGCTGGCGGAATATTCGGTCCCGAATAGAATACCTACAAGGTATGCTATGGCTTAATTCCGCTCCAGCCGTAGGTACATCTGTTACTATTCATATTCCTCTAGCATAAAAGCGCCTGCAGATATACACCTATCATCTGACGCCAGTAATGGGGTTTATGTGCACGTCCCTGCCATTCATAATAGGAATGACAGATCCGTTTTTGCCATAGCAACTGACTGAATGATCGATTATTTTCGAGAAAAGGGTCTTCATTGCCACAGGTCAATACAATCTCCATCTGTCGCAGATGTTCCAGCCAATACTCATCCTGCAGATTATAAAGAAAGTGACTGGGCGTATTAAAATAGATCTCCTCATCATAGTAATCGCCAAATAAACTGCTAAACTCTGCTACAGGTACAGACAAGTCATATCTTCCACTAAAGGCAATCACTTTATCAAAAAGTTGCGGATGCCGGAAGGCAATATTAACCGCATGAAAAGCACCTAAGCTACATCCATGTGAAATCAATGAAGAATTGGGATTCTTTTTCTCAGAAAAAGGCAGTACCTCTTTTAGCACATACTGCTCATATGCCAGGTGTCGGCGAATCCGATGTGGAGGATCGGCCCAGAAGTTATACAAACTTTCTCCATCAATGCTATCCACACAAAATAACTGTAACTCTCCATTGCACAGATGTGGCTTCAGTACTTCACTCAAACCCCAGTCTTCATAATCATAGAATCGCCCCATGCGTGCAGGAAATACCAATACGCGTGTTCCGGATGTTCCCAGAACCAATAATTCCATAGTGCGGTTCAGATGTGGACTAAACCATTGATGGTATTCGCGGTTCATTTTTTCGGATAAATTAACATCCGAATATAACTAATTGTATATTAACGCATTATTAATGAATCATTAAAAAATAATATGTGAATTTTGGCCAATAACTTCCTGCCATACCTGATAGCCTTTCACACTCAGATGTAATCCGTCATCCTGAAAAAGTTCTTTCCGGGGATATCCATTGGCATCCAGCATAGGCGTAAATACATCAATGTAATGCCATTGGGAACGGGCATGAATCTCTTTTTGTATAATCTGATTGGTATAGCGAATGCGGTCTATAATATCCCAGCGGGCAATACTCGGCTTGACAGACAAAAAGGAAACATTGACATCTTTCAGAGAGAGTGAGGCTTTTTCCATCAGTGCTACCAAAAACAATAGTACTTCTTCCGGATGCCTTCCGTCACCCAGATCATTGTCCCCTGCATAAATGATCAGACTTTGCGGATGATAAGGAACTACCACACGTTCAAAATACCAGGCACAAGCGGCAAGAGTAGACCCACCAAAGCCAAGGTTCAGAATATTGTGACCGGGAAAACTAGCAGCAATATCCCCCCACAACCGTACAGATGAACTGCCATAAAATACAATTTTCTTTTTAAGAGGATCGGGAAACTTTTTCTTTTCAAGCGATTTTACTTCGTCTTCAAACCAGAACATAATTCAATAGCGTATTGATCAGTCAGTAAAGTTACATTATTGCCAAACAATAGCTCCATGAAAAAACTGTTTCTCACAAAAGAGTATAGAAAAATAACTAAAAACCCCAGAGCAATTATCATAGATAACTCCCTGGGGTATAGTATGTACTTCTGCTCAGACTAATTAACGGATAACTCTGTATAATATTTTACTTTCCACTTCACTTTCCCATTAAGAGGATCTGTATCCACTACAAAAGCATTTCCTTTCCTGGTCAGGTTTACTGTTTTCACCACATTATCTGTTGGCAAACAAACTATCCCCTTTGCAGTGTTTCCACTGGCTGAATACACTACCAGATCCAGATTTGTCCAATCCATCTCAGCAGTAGATTGTGCCAGCTTGATATGTGGTAACACAGTTCCATCACGCACCAGTAGGATAATATCCAGTTCTCCTGCCTCAATGGTATGCCAGCCACCTGCATATACTTTACCTGTCTGGTAGTCGATCCACTGACCTTGTGGCAGATATACATTACGGCTACGCAAACCGCTTTCGAATAGCGGTGCAATCAGCATATCCGAACCAAACAAATACTCGTTGTCAACCTGCCATGCTCCCGGATCATTCGGAAACTCGACAAACAAAGCTCGTAATACAGGTAATCCTTTTTCTGTTGCCTGCTTTGCCTGTGCATAGATATATGGCATTAACTTATATCGCATTTCCGTTGCCTTACGAAAGTAATGATTAAAATTTTTACCATACTCCCATGGTTCCTTAGGTGCTTGTCCATGGCAGCGAGTATGAGAAGAGAAGAGTCCCATTAGCAACCACCGACGATAAAGCTCCTCAGGGGTTTTGGTAGTGAAACCGCCTGCATCATGACTCCAAAACGAAAATCCAGACAACCCCAATGATAGTCCACCTCTCAATTCAGATTCCATACCCATATCTGTAGATTCAGCATCCCCTCCCCAGTGCAACGGAAAACGCTGACTACCAGCCCAAGAACTTCTTGCCCAGATGATATTTTCATTATTGATTCGTTTGGTAATATCAGCTACAGCCGTTTGATAGCGTAAAGGATACAGGTTATGCTCATAGAAACCAGTACGCCCATTGGAGTAAACACCATTCAAAGGAGCCGCTTCACCAAAATCAACCTTAATAGCACTTACACCTTGTTTTAATAACCCTCCTATTTTGTCCTGATACCACTGAACAGTAGTTGGATTCGTAAAATCCAGCACAGCATCTTCATAAGGGATATTGCCTTTGCCATCTTTCACAGCCAGACCTTTGTCTACGATTTCAGTAAATAGCTTGTTTTTGGGTACAAAATAGGGCAACTGCCATAAGCAGGTATGAAAACCTTGTTTCTTTAGGTCCTGAATCATCCCAACAGGATCTTTAAAGCGGGAAGGTGCAAACTGGTAATCACAACGCCAGTCTGTTTCAAACCAACCTGTATCAAAGTGAATAACATCCGAAGGAATTTTATTTTCACGCAATTGTTTCGCAACCTTACGACCATCGTCTTCAGAGAAATAGGTAATACGGCTCATCCACAATCCAAATGACCATAAGGGTGGCATGGCAGCCTTGCCTGTCAGGTTTGTGTACTCATCCAGAATGTCTTTGGGTTCTCCTAGAAACACAAACAGATCCAGTTCATCGTCTCCAATCATCAGTGCATTGTTCGCATTAAAGGTAGCTCCAAAATCACAGGTAATTGGTGAAGATGTATGCATAAACATACCATACCCACGACTACTCATAAAGAACGGAACAGGCTTATAAATTTCGTTTGTCTCTACCCCATTGACATCATCGGCCCATAACACCACTTTCTGTCCGTACTTATTCAGTTTTGTAAACGACTCGCCACAGCCATAGATCTTTTCATCAGGCATCAGCGAAAATACGGCTGCTATGCTTCGGGAATAATCAGAAGCCCGTCGCACAAATGAAAAGGGTAAAGTAGGCGTAAATGAACTCTTTCCATCTGTTTGATGGCGTGTTTGCGTCAACAACCGTCCCTGTGCATCCCACACTTCTATTTTCCAGGGATTTTCTTTAATCACAATTCGTCCGAAGGCACTTTTGTATTGATGTCCACCTGCTACTTTAGCGTATTGCCACGATTTATCCGTCGCTGGTTCTATTACCAGCATCAGTGAAGGCTCACTTTTATGGTATTGAGGTCCGGATGTGGCACGAATCCGAATAGTTTTGGGTGATACAAACTGAATAGAGAATGGAAGTACCGGATCTGCCGCATATTCAATACCTGGAAATTCATTCTGTGGTGCCAGATCTAAGCCAGACATCGTATTGTCAAAGGCCTGTCGGGTAGTGTATCTGGCCCGCTTCCAGGTTATGGTACCCGATAGGGATGCAGGATCAAAGGTCTTAAGGTTATCGGCCAGAAAGTATGTATTGGTATAGTCTTTAAAGTCTTTGCTAATATCGACGGGGTCATTGAGAATAAAAGGAGTCTGTGCATTGGCTAATGGACTACTCATCAATGCAAAAACGCCTGCAACAAACCGGAATCGGTTTCTTTTCACTGGCTTTTCCATAAATAGGTAATAGAATAATAAGTAAAGATTGTATTTATATTTTTCTGTTTGTTCTAATGGAACCTCTTTAGGAGATAGAGATATTATTGAGAGACAAGCTTATGCAGTACAACACCCTTTACATCTGTTAACCGGACAGACTATACACAACTCTACACTAGGTATAGTCCATTCATATTTAACTGATTTGCCTGGCATTAGAACAATAGGTATTCAGATCTGATCCTATAAAAATGTCCTGTTATAGCACATAGTCTCTACAACAGGACAAACGTTTATAATCAAGACCCAAAGACTGAACGTATTACTGGATATTCTTAACTACTCTGATATTATCTACTGCTGCAGAAAATGTCTTTACAGTCTCACTTCCGTCATTAATAAAGTAGAAGTTGATACCACCAGTTCCCGATTCACCCAGCACTTGAGTAAGAGAGGTTGGTGAGCTACCACTATCATCATACGAACCATCTTTGGTTTTCTTAAAATCTGTGAGAGGGATAGTTACTGTATGCCAACCGGTAGTGGTCGTATAAGCAGTACTGCTTGAACTATTATCACCTCCACTCCAAGGAGCATACCGAGCCATATAATTGTTCCAGTTACCATCTTTCGCAATCAAAATACTTCCAACTTTCCATTCTTCTTTAATATAGATTTCAAACTTCAAAGAATAGCTGGCAATCCCATCATTCAGATTTTCGGCACTTACCCATTGAGCAGAGCCGGTATTAATGGATCGGTTAGTGTTCCACCAGCCACCATCGCCAGCCCCAATACCAGCAAACTCCATCAATGCATAATTACCATGACCTCCTGGAAACTTAGAATCGTCACTGGAAGTAGCACATCCCCAGAGTAATGTATTCACATCATCAAAATTACATAGTACACCAGAGCCGGTATAAAAATTAACAGGTGCGCTAGATTCTACCTCTCCATATTTAGTCGTAACCTTTACAGATCCACTTGTTGTCAATGAAGCAGGAATTGTTACTTCAATAGCCTCTGCATCTTCCGATACGGTAAACTCTGTTACCTCCACATTACCAGGGAAAGTAATTTTCTCTACCAGATAAAAATTAGCTCCGGTAATAGTCATCTTCGATCCGGGAAGTTCATTTTCATTGTAGATACTACTAATAACAGGCTTAGGAGGTAATAATGTAAAGGAAAAAGTGGTCTCACCGTGTGTAGTAACAATCCGCAATGTATTGGGAACAGAAGATTCTGTAGCTTCTGTCGGAGCCTCTGCCGGAATAGTTATAATGATGGTTTGGTTAGTATTATAAACCGGGTTAAAGGACGCATCATAGCCATTAAAGTAGATATTTTTTGCACCAGCTAAATTCTCACCCTGAATGGCAATCAGTGTACCAGGATATGTCTGCGTGAATGTACTATCTTTTGTTGCAGGATCGAGCATTCGAACTTGTTTGATAACAGGTGCTCCCAATTCTTCATCCTTACAGGCATTGAGAGACACCATGATAGTGAGCAGAACACTCCAGTAAAGGAGGGTTCGTATATGAATAGATATATTTTTCATGATAGCGTATAAATTACAGTCTGTGAAACAGTCAATCAAAGGAATAGTAAGACCTACAAATCCTCGGTAAATGTATAGGGAACAGGTTCCTTACGCAGATTGGGAGCCTGAGTAAGCTCTACTTCCGGATAAGGCAGAAAGAAATGAGCCGCATCTACACTATAATACACAGGATTATAGGTAATATTCCATTTGGGAGGAACAGATCCTTGTACATGCGTAATCGTATAGTTCCCTTTGTCCATGTTGCTGAGTATATTCAATGCCTTGGTAGGATTGAAGTAGTACAACCGCACAAACTCATACCATTGTACACCTTCCATGGCACACTCAATACGCTTCTCATGAAAAATATCATCAAATGTGATGGATGTCTTAGCTGTCAATCCGGCTCTTGTACGTACAGCATTAAAGTACTTGAGTGCTTCAGCATCACTAGTAGAGTTTGCATTTCCCATAACAGCTTCTGCATAGATCAGGTATACTTCTGCCAATCGTAACATATATGTATTGATAGCTGTACGCATAAAAGCAACCTTACCATCATTGTCAGAGCTTAAGCCTACTACATATTTCTTTACATTGGCACGATTTCCATTTGTGACAACTAGCTCCTCTGTACTTTGCGTCCCATCAGGATTGGTCACAACCTGATGGACATAATTATATCGGTCACCTGGAAACATAAACGTTGCCTTTCTGCGGATAGAGTCTGCTGCTTCATATTCTTTCAGAATGTCAGCAGTGGCGCCATGATCTATACCCCATCCATCCGAAAAACCTGTAATGGAGGAATTAAAAGCCATATAAGCCTGTAATGTATTTTGTGTTCCCCACTCTCCATTGTATACCCATTGCAAGGCAAACAAACTCTCCACATTGTTATTATTCGCAGTTTTAAACAAATCAGCATAGTTTGCTACCAGCTTAGCACCACTATTGTCAATTACATCTTTGGCATAGTATCTGGCACTATCCAGGTCGGTTTGATCCCGACTTCCTTCAGAGTGGTTTAAACCTGCTCTTGTCAGAAACATTTTGGCTAACATTCCTTCGGCAGACCATTTTGTAATACGTCCTTCAGCTACAGGTGTAACAGGCAGATTCTGAGCAGCATATCTGAAATCCCGGATAATAAATTCCCAAACAGACTCGACTGTATTACGTGTAAGTGTTGTATCCGTTAGTAATGCAGTGTTATCTGTAATAATAGGCACAGCCTGGTAATTACGTACAAGATAGGAATAAGCCAGACCACGCATAAAACGGGCTTCTGCAATCGCATGTTTTTTAATTGATTCAGATACTGCTGCTCCCGCAAACTTATTGACATTTCGGATGATCGTATTACACTGCCCGATTGTATTAAAGAAAGCTCTCCAGCTATACAATACCTCATCTTCTGTAGATGAGGTGGTAAAACGCACATGAGAAGTCCAGCTAGAACCCGAAAATAGTGTACCTCCCCGTGCATCACCAACAGCAAATGAAGCTTTGTCGTTATAGTCAAACCAGACAGTGTTATACAGTGGAGCCGTTCCCATCAACACTTGATCGTCTGTCTGATAGTAGTTTTCATCTACAATCGAATCCTGAGGTGTTCTTTCCAGAAAATCTTTGCCACAACCTGATAGCAAGAATACAAATGCAGTAAAAGCCGGATATATAAACTTGTGAATATTTTTCATACATGTAGAAATCAGAGAATCCAGAATTAGAAATCAATACCAAGGTTAAAAGTATACATGCGAGTCAGCGGATAACGACCATAATCTACACCTGTTACTGTACTGTTAGGGTCTGAGCCATTTCCTACATAGGCGCCTACCTCTGGATCATACCCTTTGTATTTGGTAAAAGTGGCTAAGTTCTGAACTCCCAGTGCTATACGAACTCCGTCTAATCCTGAAATTCTTGAGTAAAGGGATTTAGGGAGTGAATAACTAAGCTGCACATTTTTGACACGCAGATAAGATCCATCTTCTATGTAATCCTGTGTAGCTCTGTCTCCGTTACCATTGGCATCACTTGCCACAATACGAGGATGAGTGGTTCCTGCATTTGATACATAAGGATTTCCTTCATCGTCAGTTTCCAACCGAGCATAATTGGTTGCTCCTTTCAGAAGATTGCGACCAACATTGATACGGGTTACGTTTTCATTTTTGAATCGCACATAGTTAAAGATTTGATTACCATAGGAAGCTGTCAGTAATACCATCAACTCTACTCCTTTGTAATTAAATGTGTTGGTAAATCCTGCTGTGAACTTAGGCCATGGATTGCCAATTATTTTCTGATCCTGTCCGTCAATAATACCATCCCCATTTAAATCTTTGTATTTTACATCCCCAACCCAGGTGCTGCTTTGTGCTACTGTATTGTTTTTAGGAATAGGAGAATTCTTAACTTCATCCAGATTCTGGAATATACCTTCTTTTACATAACCATAAAATTGCCATATGGGCTGCCCTATCTGCGAACGAGTCAGGAAGTTTGTCATAAACCAATAGGTTCTATCCAGGTAGGCATTCTCTGAATATAGCTTGGTAAGCTTGTTTCTTACCCCCGATATATTCAAGCTACTTCTCCAACTAAAATCACTTTTATTGATATTTACAGTGGTAATAGTAACGCCATATCCTCTATTCTCCATAGAACCCAGATTCACAAAAGGTGCGGTGATAGACCCTTGACCAGATGTACCCATGTAATAAGGTAATGGAGTCTTCATTATCAGCTTATCTGTTTTTCTCAGATACACATCTCCATCAACTTGAATTCTGCTGTCAAACAAACTTAGATTAAGGCCTAAATTATAGGTAAGAGTAGGCTCCCATTGAAAGTTTTCATTTGAGTAGTTTCCTGCCAGAAAACCTGCGCCCCAAGTAGTTGTATAAGAAGTTAGTTTAGCTAAGTATCCTTGTCCTCCTCCAGAGTTCCCGGTAGTTCCTGTTTCAAACCGGATTTTTAATTCATTCACTACTGGAAGGTTTTTCATGAAAGCTTCCTGTGAAATGCGCCAAGCCACAGATGCTGAAGGGAAATATCCCCAACGTTTATTTGCTCCAAAGTTGATAGAGCCATCTGCTCTAAAAGCAGCCTGGAAATAATATTTGTCAGCAAAAGAGTAATTTAACCGTCCCAGGTAGGACTCTAAAGCCCAACTACCTCTTGTACTCGTATTGGTAGCTGTTTTTGCATCGCCTAAAGATAACTCCGTCAGATTATTGGTTAAAAATCCGGAACGAGCACCAGACAGGTTTTCATACCAGCTTTCCTGTGCTTCGTGACTTAGCATCACCCCAATCGAGTGTTTCTTAATTTGTGTGTTGTACTGTACTAACTGATTCCAGTTCCAGTAAAGCGAGTTTCCCGCAGACTTATCAGAAATTGCCGTATTATTTGTAATACTACCCATTTTATAGGTAGGTGTAAATGTATATCCGTTACTAAACTGAGCATTTCCATTCAATGAAGTACGAAACACCAATCCTTTCCAGATATTGATATCTGCACTGATACCTCCCAGCGCATTCATTCTGCGAATCCGGTTATCAATTAGGCTCGCCAACGCAATCGGATTGGATGTGGAGAACTGTGCATTTACAGGCCCACCCCAGCTGCCATCCGCATTACGTACGGCTATATTGGGAGCCTGCTCTATAGCAATACTTATCAGATCATTTTGTGTGGAGTTAACTTTGTCCTTAGTCTGATTCAGAGCAATATTAGTGCTTAGCTTTAACCATTTACGTGTTTGATTATCTACATTCAATCGGAAAGCATATCGGTCAAAGGCAGATCCAGCCACCACACCTTCTTGTTTAAAATATTCTCCTGACATGTAATAGGTAGTCTTATCATTTCCTCCACTTAAGCTTACCTGATGTTTTACCAAAGGAGATTGACGGAATAACTCTTTTTGCCAGTTAGTGCCTTCTCCAAGCAAGGATGGATCGTGAAATTCAGGAACAGGTGTATTACCTGTCAAAGACCGATATTCATTTACCATCTCAGCATATTCTCTCAGATTCAGAGTTGGTAAATAACTGGGACGGTCTTGTAGCGAGTAAGTAAAGGCATAACCTGCCTTCATTTTACCGGATTTACCTCGTTTGGTAGTAATCAATACAACTCCATTTGTTCCTCGTGAACCATAGACAGCAGTAGCTGAGGGGCCCTGTAAAATGTCAATAGTTTCAATATCACTTGGATTGAGGCCTGCCAACGGGTTAATAGAACTTGTTTGTCCGTATGATCCACCTGCTGCCCCTGATATCTGAACCCCATCAATGACATATAACGGTTCTGTTGTTCCATTCACTGAACTTATTCCCCGAATATTTACAGAAATGCCACCACCCGGTTGACCAGTATTTTGTGTAATGTATACATTAGCTGCCCGACCCTGAATAGCCTGCTCCAAGGTTGTGTTCACGGTCTTTTCCAGATCTTTTGCAGCAATAGTAGTCTGAGCAGAACTCAGATCTGCGCGTTTCATCTCTCCATACCCCACAACAACCACTTCATTCAGTATAGAAATATCTTCAGGTAAAAGCACATCAATCGTAGTACGAGAGCCTACTTTGATTTCCTGAGTGACATATCCGATAAAAGAAACAACCAATACATCATTGTCTGAGGCTTCAATTGTAAATTCCCCTTTGGCGTCTGTAGTGGTTCCAATAGAAGTTCCCTTTACCAGAACACTGGCTCCCGGAATTTCTTTAGTATCCATCGCAGACTGGATAGTTCCTTTGATGGTTCTTTTAGCCGATTGTGCCTGTACTTCGGAAAAAATCACGGATAGTCCAGTCAAAAGAAGAACCCATGTTATCCAATAATAACCAGAAGTGGCAAATAAGAGATTCCTGATTCCAGAATTAGAGTGTGTAAATAGTTTCGCCATAATACAAGTGTTCATTTAATAGTGTGATTGAATGGGTAAAACAACCTTGCATTTCAAGAATTGAAACTGCTTAATGAAGTGCCAATCATAGCTTAAGCATAAAGTGCATCCATTCAGGAGTAATACCAGACATTTTGTGGAGTAAAGTCAGGCCCGATGCGATTAAGGTTGGTACATCGCTGCTGGAATGGATAGGATAAAGTCCCGGCTCTATACTGGAAAATACCAGAGGCCGGGAAAATATCAGTTTCTTATCAACGTTTATACCCCTCAATTAATGGTACAAAATTATGTTACAATTGCACTTTACACATCGGGGAAAATCCCTGAAAATAAAACTCAGGGAAAACCCTGAGTTTTTGAAAGGAAAGGCTTTATACAAGCATTGAAGGCAGTTTTTCTTATCCAACAAATGCCTATTATTCTTTTGATAGAAGAAAAAATATAAGAATAAAAATCTTTTTCCTTGGATTTGTTTTATCTGTTAGCAGGTAAATAGAGATAGGATAGCGATTTTTGCCAGATCAATTAAACTGCATAAAAAAGAATCCCCAAAACATCTGTCTTTTCGGTTTAACAGAAGCTTTGGGGATAAGCACAACCAATTACCTATTTCGTTATTTCAATATGTATGTATATGTTTTTCATGTCTCGCCCAAATGTATAAGGGCCTTGATAAAACTTTAACGAATCAGTTGCACTGGAATGCCCGGAATAAGCATAGTAGTGAGTAGGGCTTTGTGTATCATTTCGCCAAACCAATAGCATAGGCTAAGCCATAAATATAGAATCTTATTACATTCTCTACTTACCTATAGAGCTTTTGCGTATCACAACTACCCTATCCTCCCCATTACCAGGAACAGATAATTTTCCACTTCCAGTAGAAATTTTCTGTATGGACTTTCCAGTAGTTACATCAAACCATTCTGCTTCATAGACACCCTTAGGGAGATTAATTGTAAGGTCATACATATGAGGGGTCATAGACTCCCAGTAGATTACCCATTGCGACTTTCTATCACTTAATGTATAAGTAACAGCTCCGGGGGCGGTCTGTACCACTGAAGCATCCGGAAATAAGTTGATAAATCCTATTCTATCAAAAAAGTGTTTCAATATACTCAATTGTTTACGAAGCATGACACTTCCGCCACCTGGAGCTTTATAGGAAGTATCCTGTCCTGTTTCGTTCCCAACGGAAAACGAATAATCCAGATGGTTGAATAAGCCCCCACCTGCCATTAAAAATCGCCAAGCCTGTCGACGATAGGTTTTGTCTTCTCTACCTGCAAATCCTGTTTCATTAAAACCAACCGCTTTATTCAGATAATAATTATCTGTTACCGCTTTAGGCAATGCATAATGAAAATTAAAGATAGATACATTGGAATCTGTGTCAGCAATAGGGTAATAAAAGTTACTTATATTTTGAGAAATCAAATGTGGTTTGGCAGAGAGTTTTTGTTCTTCCTCTCTAATCCATTGTGCTACTTTCTTTTGCCATTCTCTGGACTTCTGTGATACAATCTGAATTTGAGTAAACCAGTCTTTAGGGGCTCCATATTCATTCCACACAAAAGTTTCCTCAGATTGATCCCACCATGGTTCGTTCTGAATCTCAAAATAAAAATTTCCAAACGGCAGCAGTTCCTGTACCAATTTACGTACATACTTTTCCTGATACCCCAGAATATTTCCATTCGCCAATGTGTTTACCTGTTTAGAAGTAATAGTGTCAGTGTGATTGACATTATTTATTCTGTTAAACGCACTGTATTTCCATCCATCTTCATAATAAGACGAAAACAGATTGATCTCTACCATAATACCTAGTCGGGCTGCTTCAGTCATAAAGTCCTTCAATCTGGCAAAGTAGTCCTGATCCCAGGTAGTCAGATCAAATTTATATCCGCCTAATACATAACCAGGTGTTTTACTTCGTGCCCATGGCAATAGTAATCGGCCTTCCCGTGGTGCTATATTGTTTCGGGTGATTCCAAAATCTCCCAGTTTCTCCACATAGGCACCCATAAATACTCTTGTCACATTCAAACCCTCGTTAGCAATAGTGTGTAAGTATTTCTTGTAGTCAAAATCAAGATTTATAACAGAGCCATAATGTTCACCTGACCCTACCAAAACCATCGGTCTGTTCTGATACAAAAAATAGTGTGAGTTCTGTGGGTGTAGGTGTAATACACTTTTCACTTGTGCTTTTAGTGGGTAGTACTTTCCAATACTTATTACACCCAAAACACATATTATTTTTATCCAGAAGGAAACAATTCGAGCCATAAACCTGCGTTTTCACTAATTACGACTCAATTTAACTCAATAAAAACACAACCAGTTCATTAGTAAAGAAAATCATTTTACAACCTATCCAAATTACTTGAATACAACAAAAAAGGTTGTCATATGTATGACAACCTTTTCAAACCAGGTTATATGTTCCATCATTCAGGATCACTCCATACACGATCTTTCAATGTTGCACTTTGTTGTGGCTGAGGATTTGTTGAAATCTCAGAGTTTGGATAGATCAATCTTCTGGGGATTGCTGTAAATAAGGCATGTGGCACTAAATTGAGAGCAGGATATCCTGTACGTCGCCAGTCACTGAATACTTCTACAGAAAAGATATTAGCAATACTTTTCTCTTCCATAATCCGCTCCAGCGCATTACTGGCAGTCAAGGTTCCTCTACTAGCCAGATAAGCTGCAGACGAGCCAGAGACTCCTAATTTAGACATATCTGCCTGAATGGCAGCAGCATAAGAATCCTGAGCAGCAGCATAGCCACTGGTAAGCAAATCAGCTTCGGCTTTCAGAAATAACGCCTCACGATAATTAATCAGAACCAGTGAGGAAGCTTCTCCTGCATAAAATTGACCTCCTATTGAGTAAGATCCCAGACTACCAATACCTTCTGTTCCTATCTCACGTCCTCTGTATACACCATCTTCTTCTGAGAGTGCAACCAGCTTTGAGATACGTGGGTCCTGACGATCTTTTAACAGATTCACTGTATGTGCGGACATTATTAGTGTTTCTACAGGTAAAAAATTCGAGTACCAACGATTTTGGGTCCCAGCTCCTCCCGGATAAGGAAATTCCAGATCATCATCATTTGACTGCATCCCCTTTTCCAAAGCAGCCAAGGCCAAACCTGCCTGTGTAGCAGCATTATACCCTGGAGCCTTGGTTAAGTGCATATAATAACGCGCCTTTAATGTATAGGCTGCTCGTATCCATTTGTCTGCATCTCCGTTATACAAATAGTCATCACTGCCAGGAGTCAGTCCGGTCCCTGCTTCAAGATTAGCGATACCTTTATCCAATAAATCCTGAATAGTTTTGTAAATATCTTCCTGACTATCATAGGTAGGATAGAAATTTCCGCTCCCTGCAAATGCCTCTGAGTATGGAATATCACCCCACAAAGTAGTTCCATATCCCAGGCAATACGCTGTTAGAATCTTAGCAATACCTGCATATTTCAAATTGCTATTAGCTTCTGCTTTGCTGTTGAGCAAATGCAGATTTTGCAGACAGATAGTGTAGAGATAATACCATGTATCGTTTTCATCCGTATTAGCCAGCAGATAAGTACCTACATTAGGCACTGGCTGATTCAGGGCTACTGTCTGCATAAAGTGATTTACATGTACGCTAGACCATCCACCAATAACACCTTGCGCAAGATTATACTCCACAGGAGATAGGATTAGTTTTTCCTGCACATCTTCAGGATTATTAGGGTTACTATTTACATCAAGGTACTTATCACATCCTGTGCAAATGATCAGGAAAGCAGCAACTAAAGAAAGCTTTATATATTTCATTGTGAATTTTCAGATTAGGCTACAAGAATTTTGCGTCAGATAGATTATTTAAACGTTACAGATAACGTAAAATTGAAAGACCGCGAAGTCGGAACAGAATAAGCATACGTTCCAATCGCATCATTACCAGTACCAAAACTGTTTACTTCCGGGTCTGCGCCTGTAAAATGAGGAGAATAAATCCACAGGTTACGTCCAGTTGCAGTCAGAGAAGCCGTAGCAAAAGGTGTTTTCTGAAGTAGTAACTTTGAGAAGTTATAGCTAAGGCTCACATTTCGCAACTTGATGTAAGTACCATCCTGTACTGCTTCTTCATAGATTGTATTTAATCTCTGATAGTAAGCCTGTCCAGTTACTTCCGTAGTATTCTCTTGTCCATCCGATTCCCGAATACCTGACACCACACGGTTTTCGCGGTTTTCTGTTATTTTTGGTGTGCCGTAGAAATATCCATATCGCTGATCAGAGTTCATAATATCTCCTCCCTTTTTCATATCAAAGAAGAAACTTAAAGTGATCCCCTTATAACGAAAGGTATTTGTAATCCCCCCTAGCCAGTCAGGTTGTATATTACCTACTTTTTGATAATCAGAACTTAGCAAAGGCAATCCACTATCATCGATCAGGATACGTCCCTGTTCATTACGTTTATATCCATAATTATAGAATGTCCCATAAGGATCACCCACAAAGGCATACGTCTGGCCCAAGTTTAATTGATCCTGACCTCCATAGATACGGGTAACTTTATTGTTAATCTTTGTATAGTTTACCGTTACATCCCAGGAAAAATTATCTGCTTTTACAGGTGTTAGATTCAACAACACCTCAACTCCCTTATTAGTCATATCTCCAGCATTCAGTGTTGTATAACTATAGCCTGTAGATGGAGCAATAGGAATATTCTGAGTCAGGAGATCTTTGTGTCTTCTATCAAAATAACTTGCTTCAAAACCAATACGATTCTGTAGTAACTTCATTTCCAATCCTACCTCAAACTCATTCGTATTTTCATTGACCAGATTGGCATTGCCCAGCGTATTCTGCATCAAGAAGCCATTCTGTCCGTTAAAAGGAAAGTTTGTAGCAGTGGTATATGGTGTAGTAAGGCTATAAGGACCCACATTGTCATTCCCTACCTTAGAATAAGACAGGCGAAGTTTTCCAAAATTGATGGCAGGAACAGAAGACAGCAACTCAGAGAAAATAAAGCCCATAGAGGCCGAACCATAGGCATAGTAATTATTTCCTTTAGCCAAAACAGATGTACCATCATAACGGCCTGTCAGTGAGAAGTTCAGTAAGCCTTTATATTCTACATTCGTTTGTCCATAAAAACCAACTTTTCTCTTTCTGGAATAATTTTCATAACTCACCTGACGTTCTGCATTGCTAACGTTATTGAAGTTATCAACTGTCAAACCAGTACCTTGAATCTGGTAGGTTTGAGAATAGGTTGAGAAAAGGTTATTACCCAATAACAGACTTACATCCCAATCCGGACCAAAATTTTTCCGTGCCTCAATAATTAAATCATTATTAAACTGACGAAAGTTATTGTTTCGGTCTGTAATAACACCTTTGGTAGCTAGTACATCACTGGGAGCTTCAAAGTACTTGATTTGCTCGGTATATACATCTGCGCCAACACGTTCACTGATTGTTAACCAGGTTAGTGGTTTATATGTTAATGTCAGAACGGGAAGGAATCGATTGTTTCTTGAATCGTTGTAGATATTATCCAATACCCAGTATGGATTATTACGTGAATAACGGAATACACGTTGATTTCCATTTGCATCCAGTGCAGGTTTCGGATCCCAGGTAAATGGAGCGGTAAAGACTGTCCACAAAGGACTTTCCAGACCATATCCCTCAGCAATCCGGTGATTAGTAGAATTTACATAGTTGAATTGAAATGTGCTGGTTAAGTTATCAAATAATTGATTTTGGAATTTCAGGAATGCAGAATGACGTTTGTAATTGGTAGTAGGCACCGTTCCGGTCTGATCCAGGTAAGAGTAGGAAAGCAGATAATTTGATTTATCAGAACCACCCTGAGCACTTAATGAATTTGTGTATGTTTTTCCTGTCTGAAAGAACTCTTTCATTGGATTTTTATTTCGTACAGGCACCCCATTCACTGTCAATCCTTTAATTTCCGGCCCCCATAACAAACTTGTTTTCTGGTCTTCTCCATTGTAATACACACCTCCAGTCCCTTGTGCATACTTGCTTTGAACAGAGGGCAGGATTGGACTTTCCAATGAAAACTGAGATGTAAAGTTGATAGAAGGCTTCTTGTATGCACTTCCGTTTTTGGTTGTAATCATTACCACTCCACGAGCAGCACTTGATCCATACAATGCAGAAGCTGCAGAACCTTTTAAGACGTTGATACTTTCAATGATAGAAGGATCAATATCCGATAAACGACTGACACCATTTCCGGGTCCGGCATTTCCTGTCTGACTATTATTGATAGGTACACCATCCAATACAATCAATGCTTCATTATCACCCAGTAAAGAACTTGTTCCTCGAATCACAATACGAGAAGAACTTCCTGGTTGCCCGGTTGAAGAAGTTATCTGTACACCTGAGATCTTTCCAGTCAGTGAGTTTAATACACCCGTTTCCTTGGCTCTGCTAATTTCCTCAGCCTTTACTTCCTGAGTACTATAGGTCAGCTGTTTCTTTTCGCGCTTAATACCCAATGCAGTTACAACTACTTCATCCAGTGCTCTGATATCGGGCTCTAATGTAACTTCCAGTACAGAAGTATTGCCCACCTGTACTTCTTTTTTCTGATAGCCTACAAAAGTAAATACCAGTACAGCTTCTGGTCCGGGAGTTTCAATATTAAATTTTCCCTCAGCGTCTGTCTTGGTTCCTTTGCTTGTACCCTTTATAAAGATGCTAACGGCAGGGAAAGCCTCTCCTGTCTCAGTTCTAACAGTACCCTTTACTACAACCTGTGCATATACCTGCGGTATTACAAACAGACCCAGAAAAAGGAACTGTAATCCAACCATACATTTTTTCGGGATGTTCTTCATAGATAAATACTTTTAAGAAAGGTTAATGGTTTCTACCAGCAATTTATCATTTTGAAAAAATACAATCCCGCAGAATATTAACACATACAAATACTATTTTAACATAATATCTTCTGCACTTAAATACTTTTACAATACACCTACCCAAACCCAACCCATAGTAAGTCAATAGCATACATTTCGTAATTTCCCAGATATTCCCAAAACCTGTACTAAGAATCCTTCAGAGTCTATCTAATTTGAGATAGTTCTTACATGTCTATGAATATTCCTGATAAGCGATGGTGATTGGAAATGGCTTCCACTATTTTTGACCAATACTTCGTAACTAATAATATTCTTATTCATATATACTTTACAGTATGCGTACACTATTAAGAAACCTCTCTATTGGTAGGAGGCTTTTGGTAATTGTTTATACATCTCTCTTTTTTTTCTCTGTAATAGCAGTTGTTTTCTGGTATACTTCTGCTAAGAGCGAACAAATGAGTGACAGGATTGACCATCTTAATACCTTAAAGGAAGAAATTGCAGAAACAAAACATCTGTACAATGCACTACGGGGACATCTGGGATTTGCCTTTATCATTAACACAGAAACAGAAGCAGACAGAGCAAACCAATTAAAAGAATGGTTCAAAAATCATCAAGCTCTTCTGAAAGAGTCAACAAATCGTGTCAAAAAACATCAAAACCTTTCTCCTGAGCTTCAGGAACTCAAACTAAAATTCCTGGCTAAGGTTGAAGATCTTTCCGCTCTGAGCCAGAACAATTTTGATAAAATACTGAACAGCACATCATCTGATTCGCTAAAGTATCAGGAAGTTAAAGAGTTTTTGTTTAGCGAATACTCTACTTCATTCCAAAACCTTATAAACACTACACAAACTCTGGAAAAAGATCTTGAGGCAGAATCGCATACACTGATCCTGGAGATACAATCACAGGAGAATACAGCCAAATGGGGGATTATTATTTTCATAGTGATCGCGGGAATCATTCTCTTTCTTTTCTCAAATCTACTCATCCAATCTATTACCCGTCCTATTAATCAAGCTAAGTCAAATCTGGAACAATTATCTGAAGGAGAATTACCTGATGTAATACTCAATGAAAATAAAGATGAGGTATCCCGTATGATTGGGTCATTGCATCAACTGGTTGTTAATCAGAAACAACTTATGGACTTTACCCGCCAGGTAGCCCAGAACAACTTCTCTGTAGAAGCCTCCATGTACAATGGCAAAGGCCCTATTGTACAAGCTTTACTACAAATGCGTAACAGTCTGAAGGAATCTGCACAGAAAGAAGCCCAGAAGAACTGGCACAATGAGGGTTTATCCAAACTGAGTCAGTTGCTACGCAATAAAAATATGGATCACCAAACTTTACATGCAACACTGATCCAGTTTGTTGTCAAATATGTAAAAGCCAATCAAGGATCTATCTTTCATGTGGTAGAAGAAGATAAACAACTTTATCTGGATGTGGTAGCTACCTATGCCTATGAACGAAGAAAATACCTGAAAAAACGTCTGGAATGGGGAGAAGGATTGATTGGATCGGCTTGTCAGGAACGAGATATTATCTATCTGACCGATATCCCGGAAAACTATGTTCGGATCAGTAGCGGGTTAGGCACAGCCAATCCAACCTGTTTGCTCATTGTTCCCTTCTTATCTGAACAAGGTGTAGAAGGTGCTCTGGAGCTGGCCTCTTTCCAACCGTTGGAACCCTATCAGATAACCTTCTTACAGGAAGCTTGTAATGCCATAGCTGCCGAGTTGACTATTTTGAAAACCAATCAGAAGATTCAGCAGTTGCTGGCTCAGTCTCAGTTACAGGCAGAGGAGTTAAGAGCCCAGGAAGAGGAGATGCGTCAAAACATGGAAGAACTCGCTGCTACTCAGGAAGAGATGGAACGAAAAACCCGTGAAATGGAGGATACCCTGAGTCAATTCCAACACCAATAAAGCTACGAATCAATATTTAGTTATCCAAGAATAGATACATCTACCCATGAGATTAAAAATCTTTATAGGTAGATGTATCTGTTTATACCTACTCTATTCTTTAGAAAGACAAGTCATTACATATACACATATACTATTTTCTTCTATCCAGATTTGACCATAGGATGATTCTTCCTATCTTAACATACTCATTAACAATATCTTCGACTTCCAACTTATTTCTTTACTATTCTATCAACACTGTACTATGTATCTTAGCTTCAGATGGATACTAACGGTTTTATTACTGTTGGTTAATTGCTTATCCTGGGCTCAATCTGAAACAAAAGTCTTCAAGACCCCTTTAGGTGATCTCACGAAATATCAATTTACAGTTACAGGTACTCCGCCAGATGCGAATAAGACGCAGACATCTCAGCAAAGGATGTTTTTTCTATTAAAAAATCCGGAAGGAAACAGTGAAGTAATCTGGCAGGACACACAGAACCAGAAAATATTTGTGAGTAAGTTCAATACAAACCTAAGCAGTATTCAGACCATACCATTACCTAATATGGCTAATACAATCCTACTAGCAGCTACCAATGATGCAGTTGGTAACTATTATTATATTACCTACCAGACCTTTTCAAATGATGATACAAATGACCTGATTTTTCTATCCAAGGCATCTTCCAATGGAACATTACTAAAGAAGCAGGTACAAAAGTCCGATCAGAAAAATTTAGATATCTTTCATATCAGCTCATATGGTGGTACGCTTCAATATCAGAATGGATATTTGCTATTTATAATGGAGCGTATCATGAATCAAAGTTCAGATGGATTAAATCATCAGGGTGGAATTGCGGTAGCATTTGATCCGACAACTCTTTCTGTTATAAGAAACTTTGGACAAACATCAGGACACTCATTTGACAACTTTCTTACCCAAAGCCAGGATGGAAATTTTGTTGCCATTGATCTTGGAGATAACTATCCGAGAGGGATTCATCTCCATAAGTTTAGCAAAGAATCCATCAACTCCAAAGTTATATATACATTCAAAACAGAACATGGAACAGAAGCGGGTGGTTATGATGGTAGTAAAACGTATCCATTGTATGCAGAAATTAGCAGCCCTAGCCAGAAATATTACAAATGGTCAAATGATAATCAGACATATACTGAACTTGGAGGCATTGTAGAGACAAACGATGGATATTGTGTAATTTTTGCGGGTGAGCCTGATCCTAATAGTAAATCATTGAATAGTAGCCGCATTGGAGAGGCAAATAAAGATCCTCGTAATATAGGATTCATTAAAGTACGAAAAGACTTTGAAACAGTGAGTGCACCTTCCTGGAATGTTGTACCCAAAGAAATCATTTTATCAAAAGGTATTTCAGAGAAAGGAGGCTTTTACACATTTGGAGGAGAATGGACGCCTCAGGCGAATGAAGGTGTAACCTGGCTTACCGGCTATACCAATGCAAAGACAGAGAATGCAAAATTTATAAAGACAGCTTCATTACCCGATGGAAACATTCTGATTCTTTTTGGGACAGGAAGCAAAAGTTCCTGGGATAATTCTAATTTTGGTTATAGTCCCTATATGCTATCTCTTCAATCAAATGGCAGTATCAATATACCAGAATATTCACTTCCAGCAGAGCTTAAACTCAATCGAAGAGATGAAATTCTGGTAATCAATAATCAGGTATTGATTGTACAAGGCAACGCACCCAATCATTCTCTTGAATTGTTTGCATTAGATTTATCCGGACAAGCCAGCACAGAAACTTCAGCACCTGAAATTACTTTGGAAGGAGATTTTAACAGCCTGCAGGGCGTAATGCATCCATTTAGTTGTTATTGCGGCAATGGTGGTAGACTTACCTTATCAGATGGTACTAAAAAGTTTATTTGTTTTCCCGATCAGATTCCTGCACCTGATTGTCAGAGAATAAAAGTAACAGGAAAGTATGTCCGGCGAGCAGTCAGTGCCAAACCTTCTAACCCTTGTCCTGAAGGTGAAAGGAAATTCTTTGAAGCAACGTCCTATATTTGTCAGTAAAACTGTAAGGCAAAGCAATAATTATCTGCCTAAAGTGCAAACAGGTAAAAAACAAAAAACCAGCCTTCAAGGCTGGTTTGTAAACTTTCGTAGAGTCAAGGGTAATGCTATTGAATGAAATAATTGAAATTTTGCTAAAATTCAGCGATTTATAGGTTCAATTATAACATTTGTTTGTAGTATATCACAGCCTAGGTGATAAAACAAAGGCGTGTTGCTGCGCTCCCATTAAGCACCGCTTTTCCATACCAGGATGATGCAATGTAGAGCATTTGCTAGCTGTTCGAGTATAAAACACTAACATTTGTTAGGGTATCCTAGAATTAATAGTTTATAAATTTGGAACTATTGTTCCAATAAGCAGGTTCTTTTATTGGAACAATTATTCCAATAAAATGAAATCGATAATATTGAATGCACATGGCGGAGTGGACCAACTGCAACTCCGTGAAGTCCCGATACCTGTGGCAAATGCGGACGAAGTCCTCATCAAAGTTCACGCGATCAGCATTAATCCAACGGACATTTATGCAAGACAGAATGTTGCTTTGAACTACATTTTTAACGGTGAAGAGCCTAGAATTTTAGGATGGGATATCGCTGGCGAGATTACAGGATTAGGAAGGGGCGTTGAAAATTTTAAACTGGGAGATCGTGTGTTCGGTCTGCTTAATTTTCCTACACATACAAAACCCGGCCATGCTAAAGGATACGCCGAATATGTCATTGCGAGAGTAAAAGACATTTCGCTGATACCTGAAAGTGTATCCTACGACGAGGCTGCCGCTGCCGCTCTGGCTGCCTTAACAATATGGCAGCCTTTGAAAAAGGTACCAATACAGAAAGGGAATCGCGTGTTTATTACCGGAGCAGGTGGTGGTGTTGGACATTTTGCAGTTCAAATTGCGAAGCACTTCGGTGCCTACGTCATAACACTTGCTTCTGGATCAAAGCGGGATTTCATTCTTAGTCTGGGAGCTGATGAATTTATTGACTATCAAACTGTTGACTTTTTAAACGCTCTCGAGCCGGTAGACTATGTAATCGAAGGCCTTCGCGATGGACATCTTGCGCGATCACTAAAAGTTGTAAAAAAGGGCGGAAACTTGTTAAGCCTCTGGTCACAAATTGAAGGGACGTCATGGCAAAAGCAAGCAAGCGATTTAGGAATTCATGCTTTCTATAATGCGGTCGAATCAAGCGGAAAAGACTTGGCGGAGATCGCCAAGTTACTTGAAAAAGGCGCGGTAAAGCCACATATATCAAAAAGATTCCATCTCAACGAGATAGGCAAAGCGCACGAAGCAATGGAAACAAATCACGCAACTGGCAAAATTATAGTTAACCCCAATTATTAAATCTATTGAAATCAAATCTAATATAATATATCATGTCAAAACTAAGTGAAAAAGTTGCTTTCATAACCGGCGGTACCCGCGGTATGGGGCGAGCTATTGTAGAAAGACTAGCAACCGAAGGTGCCACTGTTATTTTTACATACTTGAATTCCGAGCACGTTGCGCAGGCATTGGTTGCAAGCATTCAAAACGATGGAGGAAAAGCTCTGGCAATCAAGGCGGACGGCGCTGTTAAGGGATCTGTAGAGAAAGCTATCATTGAAGCAGTGTCTAAGTTCGGGAAAATCGATATCCTCGTTAATAACGCAGCAGTGTCAGTAGCCGGGCCAATCGAAACAGCTTCTGAAAGGGTAGCAGAATATGATCGTCAGATTGATGTGAATATTAGAGCCGTAGCGGAAGCAGTACGAGCGGTTCAAAAGTATATGCCTGACGGAGGACGTATAGTTAACATTGCATCGGTGGGTGGACGTCGGATTGGAAGTCCCTACCTCTCTGAATATATTGCAACCAAAGCAGCAATATCGGCTTTAAGTCGTGGATTAGCATGGGATCTTGCGCCAAGGAAGATCACGGTGAATAGCGTTGAACCCGGTGCGATTGATACCGACATGATGCCCAGTGATCCGACGATACGAAACAGTTATATAAATGCTATACCCCTAAAACGCCTCGGGAAACCGGAGGAAATAGCATCTATGGTAAATTTCCTTGTTGGAAATGAAGCAGAATATATCACCGGCAGCAGTTTTACAGTCGATGGTGGAATTTCAGCATAAATAAGTAAGGTCACATGAAATGAATGAGTTTGTGTGACGCATTCGACATTCTTACGAATGAAGCTAAGGAAGGCAAACGTCGGAAAATTCTGAAGTTTGTCTTCCGATTTTTTTTTGAATCATCAATTTGATTTAGATTGCATTGACTATGGGACGCAATAAAAATTTTGTAGAAGAGGACATCCTTGATAAAGTGATTATTCTCTTCCAAAAGCAAGGTTACAATTCGACTTCTCCAGAACAACTGGTAAGTTTCTTAGGCTTAAGTCGTTCAAGTATATACTCCACGTTTGGTGACAAACGGGAGCTATTAATCAAAGCACTACAACGATATCGACAGATTACAAAAGCTTCGTTGGACAAGATCATAAAAGAGAGCAACGATCCGCTGTCAGGTATCTGGCAAATATTTAATATGTCTGTTGACGGATGTTATCATCCTGAAAACCCCAGTGGCTGTTTCCTCGTAAATTCGATTGTAGAATTTGGCTCTGAAGATAGTGAAGCTCGACAGATCCTTAACGATAGTTACACTGACTGCCGCGATGCTCTTTGTCACTTTCTCCAACTTACCAATAGAAACATGAGCAATGGGAGTCTGCAAATACTAGCGGACTATCTTATTAATGCAATATGCGGTATTGTGATTTCGGCAAAGGCTGGAATGAATGAGAAGCAATGCAGGAATGTAGTCGAAATGACTCTCTCGGTCTTGAAATTTTAAGTTTATGACTCGCCCGCGATGCCGGCACGATTTGCTCTTCTCTGGTATTTCAGAATGTACCCCGCTTGATGAATTAGAAGCCAGCCACGCAAGCAGTAAAATTGAAAAATAGCTAAAATAAAAAAGCAAACTCGGAAAAGTTTGCTCTTAATCTTAAAAATGTAGTCCATACGGGAATCGAACCCGTGTTTCATCCGTGAAAGGGATGCGTCCTAACCCCTAGACGAATAGACCGTAATTCCTAAATCGTGGTGCAAATGTACTGCTATATTCTATATAATGCAAGTCTGATGTAAACTTTTTTTCACGGCTTCCTTTGATTAGTATGAAGCCGTGAAGGTATGCTATTGACTATCAATTATGTAGCCAGTCTTTTTTAGCTAATAATTCGTCTTCAGTTTCGCGATAGTCTGGATCATCCACACAACAATCTACCGGACATACTGCTGCACACTGAGGTTCTTCATGAAAACCCAGGCATTCTGTACATTTGCCAGATACAATGTAATAGTATTCATTTGAAATTGGATCCTGAGCTGTTTTTGCGTCCACAACTGAGCCATCTTCCAGTTCTACCTCTTTCAGTTCTGTTCCACCGGCCCAGTTCCATTCTACTCCACCTTCATAAATAGCAGTATTTGGGCATTCCGGCTCGCAGGCACCACAGTTGATGCACTCATCGGTTATCATTATCGCCATAAAATATCGTTGCTTCGTTTATATATGGTTAATTAAAATATATTGAATTACAAAAATACAGACTTAAAACTGTTTTGAAAACAGAATTGTTACCAATTTTGCCATAATATATTCACAAAGGTAATACATTCTATCAAATCTATCAATTAAGTAGATTCTACTACTATCTACATAAAGGCTCTTGTACTTATGACCATCGACGAAAGAAAAGCTGCATTTATAGAAACAGGAAATCGTTTACGTACTCTTTCAACAGAACAATTGCAGGAATGGCAGTTTCGAATAAAATCAGAAAATCCCTGGTTTACGCCGGAAAATGTACAGCAATCTTTACAAGGTATTGCGTTTATGCTGGAACAGGAACAACTTGATCAATGGCTAGAGCACTATTCGTTTCCAATACTATCTCCTAAAAAAATCGGTGTTGTAATGGCAGGTAATATCCCGGCAGTTGGCTTTCATGACTTTATGTGTGTATTGCTTAGCGGACACATACTGTTAGCAAAACTTAGTTCTCAGGATACATTTCTTATAAAAGCCATTGCCTCAATTGTTCTGGAAGTTGAACCCCGTTTTGGAGACTATATTCAGTTTGTGGAACGATTAACAGAAGCAGATGCTACTATTGCCACAGGAAGCGACAATTCAGCCCGTTATTTTCATTATTATTTTGGAAAAAAACCTAACATAATTCGTCAAAACAGAACATCCTGCGCAATTCTGACAGGCGAGGAAACTACAGACGAACTCCTTGCATTAGGTCATGATATAACAGAATACTTTGGACTTGGATGCAGAAACGTTGCGAAACTATATGTTCCTGAAGGATATAACTTTACTACTTTCCTGGAAAGTATTGAATCTTTAAGCCCGATTATTCATCATCATAAATACGCCAATAACTATGACTACCAGAAAGCAGTCTTTCTGGTAAATCAGATTCCGCATTTTGACAATGGATTTCTTTTACTCACCCCGAATGAGGCATTAACCTCTCCAATGGCTGTAGTTTATTATGAATTATATACTGACAAAGAACAGCTTAAGGAAAAGATTCAGGTCAACCAGGAGAAACTGCAATGTATCGTTTCTAGGAATAGCTGGTATCCAGGTAGTTATTCTTTTGGACAAACCCAATGTCCAAGTCCTGCTGATTATGCAGATGGTGTAGACACAATGGCTTTTTTACTTAACCTTATCTAACAAAAAACAATTACACCTTACAGATATCACTCACTCTGTAAGGTGTGATTCCCTATAATTCTTTATTTTCCGGAAGGTTTTATTATTCTCAGAATTTGTAGATTCTCAAATTGATCCTGAGCCTTTAAGTCTGTTCCTACCCGTATCAGATCTTGCAGCTTGCCACTAGCCAGATAAAGATAGTAAGTCCGGTTTAATGAGTTAAAGCCTATTTTTGGAGTGTAAGGTTGATCCTTCAGATCTTCCTTGCTATTTATTAATTCTCTCTCAGCTTTTTCTTTTGTATCAAATGAACCAATAACCAGATAGTTACCTATATTCAGATCCTCTGCACTGCTACCTTTATGTATAGTTTCCAGTTTTACTCCTTCTGATTCATTCTCTGTGGAAGGCATTTGTTTCGATGTGGATGCTGCTTTTGCCATAGGTAGCTTACTGGATGCCGAATTATTTGCAGGTGAAGCAGATCTTGATTTCCTCACACGTCCGGCGACAAAATCATCACTTATATTTAATCGGGCACCACCTCTGGCAATCGATTGTTTACTCTTACCTAGTTTACCCAAATACAATCCAAGTTGTATTTCATGTGCTGGATTGGAATAATTGTATTGTTGGGCATTTGCCAACTTGTAAGCATACCCAATGCTCAGCTTTTTTGCCTTATATCCTACAAAAGCTGCATTTCCATACTCTTGTCTGAAAGTGCCACCAAACCAAAACTTATCATTATACAAAACTCTGGCATTGACCTCCAAACCGGATACAGCATCTGCCATAGATCTATAGATTACTAATGGCCTGATAGTCCATCGTTCATTAATTTCAAAATCATATAATGCATAAAATAGCTGACTGCTAAATGTATTGATTTTAAGAGCAGAAGTATTCCTGTCACCACTCTGATCAATCGTCGCAAAGGAAAGCATTTTAGGAAATGCCACCCCTAACTGAAAACTTTTTATCTGATAGTTCACTCCAAAGGCAAGGTCAGGCTGAAATTTGCCATTAAGTCTGGCAATAGCCGGGTCAGCCAGGTTTACACCATCTGGATTTATTGCATTGTAAAAGAAACCACCTGTTACTCCCAATCGCAATGTATGTGAGTCTTTTCCCAGAATAAGTTTGCGGGCAAACGTACCAGATAAACCAGTTGTCTGCATAATGCTGCGTCTGAATGTATAGATATTTCCACCAAAGGCAACCTGCTGACTTCTGGTAAATGGGGCATCAACAGAAAGAGAGAGATGACGAGGTGTATCTTCAAAACCAGACAAAACCTGTTGATGATAGGTAATAAAACCTGTCAGTTCATCATTACTACCTGCCATAGCCGGATTAAGCTGATACAGGTTGTTAAATGTATGGATATAATAGTTGGGATTCGGGCTTAACACCTGTGCCTGTAAAGATATGCCACCCAGTAACAGAATACTTACACTGATGGTTATCTGGCTCCATAGTAAGATAACAGATTTCAACGTTCTAAACCTTAAGCTGGTAAAACTTTATTTCATCTTTTCCTGGTTAGTTTTTACCTCACCATCAAAATACTCCCTCTTTTCACTTCACGAGTATCTTTATTGGTAATAATAAAATAATAAGCACCTTCAGGCAGTGGCTTTCCAGACTGGGTTCCATCCCATACAATGTCATTAGTATAAGGTGGTCTTGCATCCATTACCACTTTCCCCTGCTGGTTGACAATCGTAACAGAATAGAGGTCTCCATTGGAACTAATATTGGAAATAGCCCAGGCATCATCAATACCATCATCATTAGGAGAAAATGCCTTTTGCCATGTCAGCTCAGAAACAACCCGTTTCTGAATAGTAATAGTTATCGTGGACTCTGAAGTAAGATTGCCATCGTCCGTTGCTGATAACTTAAATGTATAGACTCCAACAGATACATTCTGTAGGATAAGCTTACCACTTCCTCCATCATAGTTCTGTATTGATGGTCCATCCAGTTTCTCCCACTTCAGACTTATAATTGAATCAGTACAAACATCTGTTGCTGTTCCTGTAAGTTCCAGATGAGATAAGCTGGTAAGACCTGCAGCAAGTGTTGTATCTACATCATTAGGGATAGTCAATACAGGTGCACTATTGGTAGGATCTTTAATAGTAATTGTATATCTACTACTTTCTTTAGTTTCACCGCTAACCAGGTTTTTAGCTTTAATTTTATAGGTATAAACGCCAACAGGGAACCCACCTAAACTATTGGAAAGTTGAAGCTGAGCCGGAGAGCCTGAGGCTCGGCTGATTCTTAATTCTCCACCTCCACATCCAGTTTTTATACTATAGTCTATTGACCACAGTATTTGTGTAGAAGTGGAAATATCGATATTTGAAGCATTCCTGTATCTTACTCCTATTGCTCCTCCTGCAAATGGCGCCACAGAAACCCCTTCAATTCCATTAACGGTCAAGTTATCTGCATTCGCTGTTAGTATATTGACAAGAAAGAAAAATAAGAAATTGCAAAACGATCCTATATTTATTAAGTATCGAAGTCGCCTTATTGGAACTATCTTATTATCTGGCATAGCGCAATAACTTATCGTGCAATAATAATCCGTTTTTTAGTTACCTGTGTTCCTGTAACTATTTCCATTATATAGACCCCTGGCACCAGATGAATAACAGGTACTTTTATTTCCTGAGAGCCTGCTGGTAATGTATAATTAGATGCCAGTAAAGCTTGTCCAAGAGTATTGGATACTCTAATCTGAATATCTCTCGATTTTTTATTTTCATCCAGCATTACAACAATGGCCTCATCACTGGCAGGTATAGGATATACAGCAAAGGAGATATTGACATCTACTGATACTATTTTAGAGAATTTATAGGTTCCGTCTGTATCTATAATCCTCAGGCGATAATAAGAAGTACCATCCAACGGATTCTGGTCATAGAAGTAATAAGACAGCACAGTATTATTTCCTCCTTTTGCAGCAACTGATCCTACAGCACTAAAATCCTTGGCATTTGTTGATCGTTCCACTATATATTCTTGTACACCCTTCTCATTATCAACTTTCCAGTCCACTCGTACCATGTCAGACTCTACCTTTGCAGTAAACTGCAGCAGGTTAGCTGGTAAAGTCAGAAAATCACATACCAGAGTAGCAGGAGCACCTGCAATCCGACAATTTCCGGAAGTTGTATTTGCGTCTGACTCACTCGCTGAATAAACCATGATCTGAGTCCCTTTTGGAATAAAACCTCCTGGAAAAACAGTAAAAAAATCAGGTGTATTGCGATCAAGCGTATCCAGACTCAATCGTGCGACTCCATCTGTAAAGAATGCCTTACCCCCAACAACAAGCCACTTTGTAGTATCCGGATCTTCTACATATACTGCATCATCCGGATTATCTGAGTCATCATTGGGATCTGTGCCACAATTTGCCAGACAATAAACCCTTTTTGAAGGAATAGAATCATTACAGTTAGATTGGCAAAGAGGAGGTTTAATCACCCAACGATAATAAGGCTTTCTATAGGTTTTTCCAGTAGGAACGTATTCTATCACATGGTTAGATGTATCACTACATACAACTGCATCGGTAAGATTTAGTTGCGGACCACATGGGCGGAAAATAAAATTATCCATTGCCAGGTCATTGCCTGAGCCACCAGGTGCCCGGTTACGTACAGCAACGGTAATCTTTCCGGAAGGAGGGTCTTTGGTGATAAATGTAAATCCTACTCTATGCCACTTCTCATCATTATTTATAGAGATTGGAGGAATATAAACCGGAACACCATCAATCAGGAATTCTATCTCCGGATTCAATCCGAAACATTCCTGAGTAGCTGTTACACCTGAAGGAAGATCCCAGTCTCCAGTCCTGGTAGCTCCACCTAAACCATCAGACAAAGCCTGATCCGTACCAGCAGCACTAAACTGGCCACATCCTGGTTCCAAAGAAGGGTAACAACCGCAGCTGTAGTCTTGTTTTGAGGCAGACAGATTAGTTACTGATTTAATCTGACGGTTAAATAAATTCAGAATATCTGCATAGAATTCGTATTGTGTACCTGGACAAATACCGGAAACCTCCTGCTGAAAGAAAAGATTTCGGCTATAGGCTGCATTTAAAACCATCATATTACCCAATTTGTCCCCACTATTATCGTACGCATTAATCCAAACCGGCCATCCTCCTTCCTGCCCAAAAGGATTCCGGCTTTGTGTCCCTATATAGTAGTTCCCATCATTGGGTTGTGAGTTATTGTTTATATTATATGTAAATCCTGGAGCTAATGCATCAAAACGAGTTCCATATAATGTACTATTTCCATTCATGAATACAACTCTGTCTTCGGCACTGGTGGCATCATTTCCTGGATTAGAAACATCATATGTACTATTATATGGTCCTGTAGTACCTACTGTCTCTGTTCCTGGAACTTCTGATACCTCATATTTTCCATCGCTATCTGCATCTATTACATTTGAATAGCCTAAATCACCCCCCTGATTCACATTGATTCCTGCTTGCCCGTCAGGATCTCCATCACCATTCATATCGCTTTCACACAAGTCACGTACCATTGCAACACTTTGCGATGACAATGCTGCCAAATCATAGCTCCTGGCAAATCTAATTTCATCTATATCACTTCTTCCAATGGTATTTCCACCTTCATAAGCAAGTGAATGAAATGACAAATCACCTGGCACTGAAAATGTTCCAATAGGTGTAGGTGCATCAATGATACCATCACCCGTAATATCATCATAATATTTGCTGTTATCATTAATGACAAAAAAGTTCACTGTATTATTGCCACTATAATTGAAAGTTATACTTACTACCAACAAAGTAAATTTACCTGGTACAACAGCAGAACTATCTGCCACATCACCTATTGCCAAAGGACTTACATAGGATGTAGAACCTATCCGTAAACCCCAACGCTTGGTAGCACCTATGCCAAAACTTGCAGGATCAGTAGTTCCAAAATACCCAATAGACACTTTATTATTATCTACCTGATACGGATTATTATTAAGATGAAGATTAACAAAGGCATCTTCATTATTCGCAGCATCACTACTCAAACGCATTAGAAAGCCTAACCAGATGGTACTTCCATTGGCTCCAATACTGGTATTGGCTGTATAAGTCTTACCAGTATATTTGTTTCCACTACCCTCAGGATCTGTACCTGAGGTAGGTAAAGGCCCTGTTCTCTCTGAAACCTTATGGATAGCAGCGTTACTGGAACCCAATGTCCGAATAGTACTTTCAGATAAAGTTCTCACAAAACGATCTCTTGCATTAATACCTGCATTGTACCAATAGGCATTTGTATAGGAGTTATCTAAACGATTGTTCTGATTGTTTTCATCAAATATCTCATATTCATAAAAATACCCTCCTGTACTAGTCTGTAACCTCCGACCAATAGTCCCTCCGCCACTGGCACCAACTGTAGCATAGAATCCTGAATTAATCAGACTAAACTTCTCATTGGATGTATTTGGGGCAGGAGCAGAATTCGGACTATTGACTATATTTTCTAATGTAGTAGTACTCAGCTCATAAGGAGTACTCGCCCCATTAGAAGCAACCCAGTCTCCTGCCCATCCCAACGCTGTAGCAGAATTGGTGTTGGATTTATTTGTATTGATATTGTGTAGATTTAATCCCGTTGCACTTGCCTGTGAAGCTTCTGTTGCTCTGGATACTCCAGGCGTCAGCGGATTATTTAAAGAAGAAGGAGCCTGCCCAAACTGCCCCGGTACTCTGACACTCCCGAAGTAATCGAACCCTTCATAGGCATACACGATTTTTCGGGATGTGGATTTGAAGACTGATGTTTGGCCTTTGCTTTGCTGAATTACCATCCAGCTCAAAAGAAGAAAAACGAAAATCTTCTGAATAGTAAATTTTTTTTTCATAGCTGTAGCGAATAATACTTTACTCCCGGAGAAATATTATGACAGAGCATTGCTCAACAAAATAGGTTTTCCAGCAAAGTAAAGGTCGCTATATTTCTATTAGCATGCTTTCTGTATTCTATTGTTAGTGTACAGTGTAATATTTATCAAACTTTTCCCTTCATTCATCGAATATTTTCGAGCATTCGTCGATTAACTCAAACGTTATCATTAAGTTACTTTCTTCTGTTTACTATTTATATTTTCAGACACACCCGCATATTCTTCTGGCATTGTGCATGCTTTATATGTATTATGACATTTTTTTGTTAAAATGTCCCTTTGCAAAAAATTACTCATAAAAGAAAAAAGCCTGTAAAGAATCACTCTTTACAGGCTTTTTTTCGCTTATCGCCAGATCTGCACCCAGCCTTTATACGTTTCTTCACCAGCTATATCAATAGTATAGTAGTAAATACCATCCGGATATGTGCCACCATCCCAATCATTTTTGTAATCACGAGACTGGAATACTACTCTACCCCAACGATCTATGATTGTTACAAAGGTATTGGTAGGTAGTTTTGTGATAAAGAATGTATCGTTAATACCATCACCATTTGGTGTAAAGATATTTGGTACAACAAACTTCATTTCTGGTATCTCTACTGTTGTTGACTGAATACAACCATTGGCATCACGAACATAAATAGTCACTAATCCAACAGGCAGTTTTTCAACCAACGTATCTATCGGAATAGACGTATCTTTTATTTTCGTCCATGTCTGACCATCTACACTCACTTCATAAGCTGGCTGACCACCTGTGATATCGTAGATCAATACTTTACCAGTTGGCTCTTCAATTACAGAAGCTGTTACTTTGGTCTTATATCTGATTGCATTTCCTACACGGAAGTTATAAGGCAATGTATTACATCCTTTACTGTCTGTGATAACCATTGCATAATCTCCATCTGGTAAGTCAGTGAACGTAAAGCTATTTGTAAACAATTCACCAGTTTTGATTGTTTTGGCTCCTGTAATATGGATGATATAAGGAGCAATACCACCACGCAGGCTATCTACAATTACAGTGTTACAATCCTGACGACGTATTACATAACGTACTGAATCTGGTCCTGCCACTATGAAGTCCTTGATATTCGGACAAACATCAGCCATACTTTCTCTCACATACATCTTATAACTTCCTGAATACAGGTTAGAGAAGATTGGAGTAGTGAAGAAGTTCACATTATCCAGTGAGTAGTAATATGTCTTACCAGCAACCGGGTTAACAACTGTTACTTCTGCAGAACCATTGTTAGCACCACATGTTGCAGCTGTTGAGCTTACAGTGAATGTTAGAGATCCTGCACTGATAGTTGCCACCTGAGCAGTTGTTGTACAACCTGATCCATACTCTATAACTATATTGTATGTACCAGCGTCCAGATTCTCAAATGTAGTGCTATCTGTATTAATGTAACGGAATGTTTTTCCTCCATTGATACTGATTCCGTATTCTACTGTAGCACCCGTTTCTATTCCACCTGTAATATTATAGATGGTGATGCTTCCTTTTTCTGATGTAGAACAACCGATATTACTTACAGCAATTTCGTATGCCACACTCTTCGCACCACGAATTGTGAATGGTTTCGTACTTGCACACGTATTCTTGGTAGCATCACGTACATACATGATATAATCTCCCGGATCCAGATTTTCGAATATTGGTGAAGACTGGAAGTCAATATTGTTGAGACTATACTTGTATGGAGTGATACCTCCTGTCGGATTCTGTACTTCTACTGTTCCTGTTGGATCTGTACATGTTGCCTCTTTTGTCTGCGCTATATCAAATGTGATTGCAGCAGGCTCAGTCAGTGTATAGGTGAATGAATACTCACAACCTGTCTGATCTTTGATTCTCACGATGTGTGTACCTGCAGGTAAGGCAGTAAATATTCCAGACACCTGATATGCGCCTCCATTGATTGAGTATTGATAAGGAGCTGTTCCACCTGTTATATTACCCATACGAATCTCACCATTGTTAGATCCCTGACAAGTTGGGTTAACTAATGTAGGAGAACCGGCCACTACAGCATTTGGTGAACTCAGAGTCATAGTGTATACAGCCATACAACCACGGCTATCTTTAATATATACTTTGTAAGTTCCATTACCTAAGCCAGTAAACTGTGCAGTTGACTGGTAACCAGCCAGACTATCCAGACTAAACTGATAAGGACTTACTCCACCTACCAAACCTGTAATTGAAATTGATCCGTCAGTTGTGCTGCAAGTAGAAGGATTAACACGAGTCACAGTTGCTGTTATCTGGCTAGCCTCCGTAATCGTTACAGGATAAGAAGCTACACAACCGTTCACTTTATCTCTTACATATAACAGATACACATTCGCTTTTAATCCTGTAAACAGCACACTGGCTTGATAAGTTGTTCCATCTATTGAATACTCATAGCTTCCGGACCCACCACTTACATTGATCAGACGAGCTGCACCATCTGATTTACCATAACATGATGCTGATTGTACCTGTTCTGCCTGAGCCGTTACTGAATTTGGAGAAACCAATGTAGCTGTTACTGTAATAGTACAGTTGTTAGCGTCTGTCACAGTGATCGTATAACTTCCGTTACCCAATCCACTGAAGACATTATTACTTTGAGCTGTACCATTGTTAAGCTTATAGGTCAATGGAGCCACACCATCTGTTACGTTCACTGTGATACTACCGTCTGAACTTGAACAACCCGTTGGCTGTGTTGAAGAGGTAGTAGCAGTCAGTTTACAACATTCTCCTGTAGTCACAGTAACAGGGAATGTAGCGACACAAGCACCATTTTGTTCTTTAATATATACTGTATATGCTCCTGCAGCCAATCCTGTGAAGGTAGTAGTACCTGAGAAGTTTGTTCCATCCAGAGAGTAAACAAACACACCTGAACCACCACTTACATTTGTGATGAGGATTGTACCATCTGACTTACCGCAAGAAGCTTGTGTACCTTCAGATACTGTAGCTGTAATAGCTTGTCCTCCTATCACATTAATTGTTGCAGAGAACTGACAACCTTTAGAATCCCGAATAGTTGCCTTGTATGCTCCCGGATTAAGGTTTGTAAAGACTGTATCTGATACGAAGGTAGTTCCATCCACACTGAACAGATAAGGAGCTTGTCCACCATATACATTGGTAAAGGTAATCGTTCCTTTATCACCACATGTCTTCGGCTGATTCACGATTATGATACCTGCTACATTAAACTTGCTTGTAACAGTAACCGGGAATGAAGCGATACAAGCCAGATTTGCTCTATCTCTCACAAATATATTGTAATTACCTGCACCTAAACTTGTAAACTGAGGGTTCACCTGATACGTCAGACCATTATCGATACTATACTCATAGTTACCACTACCACCAGACACATTGACCAGGATAGCACTTCCATCATTTACACCACTACACAATACCGGACTTGCAAATGCCTGAGCTGTTAGGTTACAACTTCCTGTACAATTAAACTGAGAGATTGTCGATACAATGGTTATTTCACATCTGTTGGCATCTCTTAACAGGATCGTGTAACTACCAGGAGCAAGATTTGTAAAGTTGCCACTGCTGATGCCTGCCGGATTTGGTACACCATTGATATAGAATTCGTATGGTGCAATTCCTCCTGTTGCAGTTACAGTTACTCGTCCATCATTCGCTTTACATGATTGCTCATTAGAGATAGTTGCACTAGCACCAAATCCATTTGGTAAAGCAAGTGATTGATTAAAGCTTGCTGAACATCCCGTTGCGTCTTTTACAACAATTGTGTAATTGCCACCACTCAAGCCTGCAAAAACATTTCCATTCTGGAACGCTGATCCATTGATTGAGTACTGATAAGGCGCTGTGCCTCCTGTTGCAGTCACTGCGATACTACCATTTGGAAGTGTACAGCTAGTTGAAACAACTGGAACAAATGTAGCGGCAATGTTACAAGTTGAACAGTTGAACTTAGTTACTGTTACTGCAGAAGTAAATTCACAGTTATTAGCATCTACGACTTTAAGTGTATAAGACCCAGGAGCTAACGATGCGAATACATTATTATTCGCCCCAGCCGGATTCACACTTCCATTGATAAAGTATTGATATGGAGCTGTTCCACCAGATACAGATACTGTTGCTGAACCATCGTTTGCATTACATGCTGTCTCATTTGTAGAAGCAAGTGTTGCTGTGATTCCGCTCGGTGCTGTAATCGTCTGTGTTAGAGTAATGCTACAGTTAGCTGCATCCTTAATGGTAATTGTATAAGTTCCTGCACCTAATCCAGTAAAGCTTGCTGAAGACTGGAATGTTGTGCCATCAATTGAGTACTGATATGGCAGTGTTCCACCTGTTACTCCACTTACATTTATTGATCCATTTGGAGTCGTACAGTTAGTTGAGTTAGTACCACTTGCAGTTGCAGTCAGGTTACAAACTGGAGGACAAGTAAACTTGGTTACTGTTGTTGTTGTAGTAAACTCACATCCTGCTGCATCTTTTACCAGGATCGTGTAAGATCCAGGAGCCAGAGATGCGAACACATTGTTATTCAGACCTGCTGGATTTGCCACTCCACCGATATAATATTCATATGGAGATGTTCCGCCTGAAACTGTTACTGTTGCAGATCCGTCATTTGTGTTACATGCTGTCTCATTAGTTGATGAGATTGTTGCACTTACCCCACTCGGTGCTGTAATTACAACAGACTTGCTGAAGGTACAACCATTGCCATCTTTTATTACTACTGTATAATTACCACCTGCCAGATTTGTGAATGAAGCACCTGACTGGAAGTTCACTCCATCTATTGAATACTGATACGGAGCTGTTCCATTGGTTTCACCACTAATTGTGATGGTTCCATTACCTGCACAACTTGTCGAATTAGCCGAAGTTATCGTTGCGGTCAACTGACAGGTTGGACATGTCGTAGATACTGTTGCAGTTGCGACAAACTCACAACCATTTGCATCTACTACTCTTATTGTATAGTTAGCAGCAGCCAGGCCTGAGAAGGTATTGTTATTGATACCATCCGGATTGACTACACCATTGATATAATATTGATAAGGTAAAGATCCACCTGTTATTCCGCTTACTGTGATAGTTCCGTCTATTTTACCACAAGCAGTTTCAGAAGTTGGAGTTACTGTCATGGCAGTGATACCTGTTGGTACTGTGATAGTAACATTGGTATTTACTATACAACCCGTTGCATCCTGTACATACACTATATACGAACCAGCAGACAAACCAGTAAAGTTACCTGTTGTATTGATGAAGTTAGTACCATCCAGGCTATAGCTATATGGAGAAGTACCTCCTGATACAGTTGCCTTGATTGTTCCATCATCTACACCACACGCACTAGGGTTTGTTGTAGTAGCTGACAATGTGATAGCAGGGTTAGCAAAAGTTACCGGAGTTAATGTAACCTGGCAACCAGCTGCATCTCTTACTATGATACTGTATGTTCCAGCAGTCAGTCCAGTAAACTGCCCGGTTCCTGCTGCAAATGCGCCGCCATTTACTGAGTATTCATATGGAGTTGTACCACCTGTAGGAGTCACAGTGATTGAACCACCACTTACATTACTACAAGTTGGAGCTACAGATGTGTTTGTAGCAGCCAGTGTACAAGTAGGACAAGTAAACTTGGTTACAGTTGCAGTCACTGTGAATTCACAATTATTAGCATCTACTACTTTAAGTGTGTACGAACCAGGAGCTAACGATGCAAACACATTATTATTAGCACCCGCCGGATTCACACTTCCATTGATAAAGTACTGATATGGAGCTGTGCCACCAGATACTGTTACTGTTGCCGAACCATCATTTGTGTTACATGCTGTCTCATTGGTAGAAGCAACAGTCGCTGTGATTCCGCTCGGTGCTGTAATCACCTGTGTTAGAGTGATGCTACAGTTAGCTGCATCCTTAATGGTAATCGTGTAAGTTCCTGCACCTAATCCGGTAAAGCTTGCTGAAGACTGGAATGTTGTACCATCTATTGAGTACTGATATGGCAATGTTCCACCACTTACATTGCTCACACTCACACTACCATCTGTTGTGGTACAACTAGTTGGATTGGCTCCACTTGCAGTCGCTGTCAGATTACAAACTGGAGGGCAAGTAAACTTAGTTACTGTTGTTGTTGTAGTAAACTCACATCCTGCTGCATCTTTTACCAGGATTGTATACGATCCAGGTGCCAGAGATACGAACACACTATTATTCAGACCTGCTGGATTTGCCACTCCTCCGATATAATATTCATATGGAGCTGTTCCACCAGATACAGATACTGTTGCTGAACCATCGTTTGCATTACATGCTGTTTCATTGGTAGAAGCAATTGTTGCTGTGATTCCGCTTGGCGCGGTGATCGTTTGTGCAAATGTTGCACTACAACCTGCAGCATCTTTTACATATATGGTATAGTTACCAGCGGTTAAACCTGTAAACACACCTGTTGTATTGGTGAAAGTTACACCATCCAGACTATAATTGTATGGACTTGTGCCGCCAGCAACAGCACTGATTGTGATTGAACCATCTGTTGTAGTACAACTGGTTGGATTACTTCCACTTATTGTCGCTGTAATAGCTGCTGGCAAACTCAATACTGCACTTACACTGGTCTGACAGCCTGAAGCATCCTTCACAAGGATTGTGTAGTTGCCTGCACTCAAACCTGTGAACACACTACCTGTCACATATGTTGTGCCTCCATCTATTGAGTACTGTATCGTTCCTGTGTTATTGATCGCACTCACACTGATCGAGCCATCGTTGCCTGCACAGGTTGGATTACTCTTAGATCCGATTGAAGCACTTAAGGTACATGTATTGGAACAGTTGCTACCCACAATCACATTCACTGTGTAATCACAACCATTCGATGCCACCACTCGCACTACATGGGCTCCCGAAGATAAACCTGACAGAACATTGTTGCTTGCTCCTGCCGGATTAATCACTCCATCGATATAGTACGTATAAGGTCCTCCTACTCCTACCACATTGGTCACTGTGATACTACCATCTTTGGTCGAACAACCTGATTCAGATATGGTTGTAGTCTGAACACTTAATATACCCCCTGTAGCTGCCAGACTCTGAGTCGAACTGATCACACAACCTGAGGCATCCTGAATGAAGACAGTGTAACTGCCACTGGACAAATTGCTGAATGTGGATGCTGACACATAATTCACGCCATCAATTGAGTATGTATATGGTGCAGTTCCTCCTGTTACATTGGTAATCACAATCGATCCGTTGGTAGCTGAACAGCCACTTGGATCATTGCCTGTCACGGTTGCTGTCAATGGAACGGCTGTTAATGTCACACTACCGATTG